>NZ_DATCRY010000001.1:0-23014 GCF_036568765.1 Dyella sp.
AGAAGCCGACCTTGAAGCCCTCGAACGGCTCGAAGCTGGCCCACTTGTCGCCTTCCTGCACCTTCACCGGCTTCTTGATGCGGATGAAGCGCTTGGCTACCGGCTGCTCTTCGATACCCGCCGACTGCAACAGGAATACGAACGGACCGGCACTACCGTCCATGATCGGCACTTCCGGTGCCGACAGATCGACATAGGCATTGTCGATACCCAACCCTGCCATGGCCGAAAGCAGATGCTCCACGGTCGAAACACGCACGTCGCCGTTAACGAGCGTCGTCGACAGACGCGTATCGCCGACATTGTCGGGGCGCGCTGCGATATCGACGGGCGGCGAGAGATCCGTGCGACGGAAAACGATACCGGTATTCGGAGCGGCGGGCCTGAGCGTCATGTACACCTTGTCGCCGGTATGCAGTCCGACGCCGGTGGCACGAATGATGTTCTTGAGCGTACGCTGCTTGATCATTTTTTAAGTACCTATCTATAGGGGCAGCAGCCAACAGGGTACGGATGCTAACACAGTCTTAACTAACAAAATAGCAAACCGTACCGTACAGTCTGTTCACGCTTTCATATTCCTTTCATCTGAAAATGAAAGTCATTCCCGGCACGAACAGAAAAAACCCAATTCCATCAATGGATTAAATGACTCGACGCCCAGGCCAGGACGGGAATTCTGACCCGAGGCGTCGGTGCAAGCGGACGTAATCCATACGCCGCGCATCATGCGTTGTCCGAAAACGCACAGTCGATGAAAGCGTTCACTCACCTATGGCGGCAAACGCTCCAGGGCTGCGAGCAACGAACCTTCGGACCGGCTCCCTCGCAAAGGAGCCTGCCCGGGGTCAGGGCGATGCCCTGAACCCGTCACGACAGGTGAGTGACAGTCAGTTGCCGATTTCGTTCACTTTTTTCTAAGTTTTTTTTGCTTTTCCTCCATCCCTCTGTTCATTCCCATCGTCTCAGTCGGCCTGGCGACGCAGGAAAGCCGGGATATCCAGGTAGTCGAAGCTCGGATCGGCACTCTTGGCCGGGGCGGCATCGCGGCTGACGACCATGCCCTCCGGCTGTGCGTAATCCACCACCTCATTGCCGGTACCGGTACGGAGCACGACCGGGCGCGGCCGCTGGCGCATTTCCACCTGCTGGGTCGGCTGGCGCACCGGCTGACGCGAGGCAGCAGCGCGGTTCAGGCCGGTGGCCACCACGGTGACACGGACATCGTCCTGCATTTCCGGGTCGAGCGAGGTACCGATGACCACCGTGGCGTCTTCGCTGGCGAAATCGTGGATGACCCGCCCGATCTCGTCGAACTCACGCATGGTCAGGTTCGGGCCGGCGGTGACATTGACCAGGATGCCGCAAGCGCCATTCAAGTTGACGTCTTCCAGCAGCGGGTTGTTGATCGCCGCCTCAGCCGCGGCCTGGGCACGATCGTCCCCGCGAGCGGTGCCCGAGCCCATCATCGCCATGCCCATTTCGGACATCACCGTACGCACGTCGGCGAAGTCGACGTTGATCAGGCCGGGGGCGGTGATCAAGTCGGCAATGCCCTGCACGGCGCCTTGCAGCACATCGTTGGCTGCCTTGAAGGCATTGAGCAAGGTCACTTCGCGACCGAGTACCGAAAGCAGCTTTTCGTTCGGCACGGTGATCAACGAGTCGACATGCTGCGACAGATCCTCGATGCCCTTCAGCGCGACCTGCATGCGGCGACGGCCTTCGAAGGGGAACGGCTTGGTCACCACGGCCACCGTCAGGATGCCCTTCTCCTTGGCGAGCTGGGCGACCACCGGCGCAGCGCCGGTACCCGTGCCACCGCCCATGCCTGCGGTAATGAACACCATGTCGGCGCCATCGAGCATTTCCTCGATACGTTCACGATCTTCCAATGCTGCCTGACGACCCACTTCCGGATTGGCGCCAGCGCCCAGGCCCTTGGTGACATTGCCGCCGAGTTGCAGGTGCGTGCGCGAGCCGCAGCTCTTCATGGCTTGCGCGTCGGTGTTGGCGACGACGAATTCGACGCCCTCGATATTGGCATTGAGCATGTGTGCGACGGCATTGCCGCCGCCGCCGCCTACGCCGATGACCTTGATGACTGCATTGGGTGCGAGTTTTTCGATGAGTTCAAACATTTCCCGTCCTCCGTAGAGAGCTCTAGTTGTCGTTGTAACCCTGGTATCGGCACCTCCTGCCGATACCAGGGTGTCGGACAAATCCCTTTGTCCTTGGCGGCATCTCCCACGCCGCCAAATGCGTCAAAAATTCTTTGCCAGCCAGCCACGGAAGCGCTCGACCAGACCGCCGACACTGCCGCCCACCGGCCCGCTTACGCGCATGCCGCCGGAACGCGAGCCGTGCAGCAGCAGGCCGACACCAGTGGAATGCAGCGGGTTGGTCACCACTTCGCCCAGGCCGCTGACGTGCTGGGGCACGCCGATGCGTACCATCTTGTGGAAGATCTCTTCGGCCAGCTCCAGCGCACCTTCCATGCGCGAAGCCCCACCGGTCAGCACGACGCCGGCCGCAACCAGGCTTTCGTAGCCGGAGCGACGCAGTTCGTCCTGCACCATTTCGAAGATTTCCTCGTAGCGTGCCTGCACGCTCTGCGCGAGCGACTGGCGCGCCAGACGGCGCGGCGGGCGATCGCCCACGCTCGGCACCTGGATGGTTTCCTCGGCATGAGCCAACTGCGCCAGTGCGCAGGCGTACTTGATCTTGATCTCCTCGGCATGCGCGGTCGGCGTATGCACGCCGTAGGCGATGTCGTTGGTCACCTGATCGCCGCCGATCGGCAGCGACTTGGTATAGCGGATCGCGCCTTGCGTATAGATCGCGATGTCGGTGGTACCGGCGCCGATATCGACCAGGCACACACCCAGCTCGCGCTCGTCGTCGGTCAGCACCGATTTGGCACTGGCCACCGACGAAGGCACAAGCTCGTCGACCGACAAACCACAACGCTGGATGCACTTGCTGATGTTCTGCACTGCCGCGGCAGCACCCGTCACCAGATGCACGCTCGCCTCCAGGCGCACGCCGCTCATACCGACCGGCGAACGGATGCCGTCCTGGCCGTCGATGCGATATTCCTGCGACTCCTTATAGAGCACCTTCCGGTCGGCCGGGATCGCCACCGCGCTCGCCGCCTCGAGCACCTGCTCCAGGTCGCTGGGCATCACCTCGCGGTCGCGGATCGCTGCCGTACCGTGCGAGTTCTTGGTTTCCAGATGGCTGCCGGAGATCGACGCGTAGACCGAGCGGATATCGCAGCCGGCCATCAGCTCCGCCTCTTCCACTGCACGCTGGATCGAATGCACGGTCGACTCGATATCCACCACCGAGCCGCGCTTGAGTCCGCGCGATACATGAGTACCGATGCCGATGATCTCGATCGGCTCGCCCGGCTCGTACTCGCCAACGATCGCGACCACCTTGGAGGTGCCGATGTCGAGGCCCACGACAAGCTGTTTATCGTTCCTGGGTTTCATGTGCGGGGCGTGCCTCCAGCATTGACGGCAGGCGCCTGCGAAGGCCATCGCACGGCGAATCCGTTGGTGTAGCGAAGATCGGCATAGGCAAAGCCATCGTTGTGGCCAGCCATCAGCTGTGGATAAACATCGAGGAACCGGCGCAGTCTGCGGCCGGCCTGATCCCGATCGCCGACGACGATCTGCGCGCCGGTAGACGTAGTCAGGCTCCAGCTTCCGCGCTCGGTCAGCGCCACGCCGGTGATTCTCAATTTCGTATTGGCAAAGGCCTTCTGGGTCTCCGCATAGAAGCTCACTACTTCCGCCAGACGAGAATCCGGGCCACGCAGCTCCGGCAGATCCACACTGGCCGCTTCGTCCGGGGCATCGAACACCATGCCTTGGCGGCTGATCAACTTGCCGTCGTTCCACTTGGCGAACGGCTGCCGCTCATAGATACGCACCAGCAGCGTGTCGGGCCAGTGCTTGCGTACTTCCACCGATTCGACCCAGGGCAAAGCCTTCACCGAGTGCTGCACAGCGTCGAGATCGACGGCAAAAAAGCCCTTGCCCAAGCTCGGCAGCACGGCCGCGCGAATCTGCTCGGCAGTGACGTGCTTGAACTCCGCCTGCACGGTCAGCTCCGTCACCGGCCAGCGATTGGCCGCGAACCAGCCGCGCAGGACGCCGACGATCGGCAGCGCGACCAGAGCCAGGGCCAGACACCAGGCAACGAGGCGGACCATGCCTCTCACGTGCGACCTCCTTGCGCGGCATGAGATGCCGCGAAATCGCGATCGCGCTCGAAACTGGTTTCCAGCACTCGCCAGCACAACGTTTCGTAATCGATGCCCACGGCCTTGGCCGCCTTGGGCACTAGCGAATGCGACGTCATGCCCGGCGCGGTATTGACCTCCAGCAGCCAGTTGCAGCCATGCCGATCGCGCATCACATCCACACGCCCCCAACCCGAACACGCGACCGCATCGAAAGCTTGCAGCGCCAGCGCGCGCATGGCCTGCTCGGCGTCGCCATCGAGGCCAGGACAGATGTATTGCGTGTCTTCGGCGATGTACTTGGCGTTGTAGTCGTAATACTCGCCCTTGGGCACGATCTTGATCGTCGGCAGCACCTGGCGGCCGAGAATGCCTACCGTGAATTCGCCACCTTCGTTGGCATCGCCTTCGATCAGCGTCTCCATCAACAGGTCGCCGGGATAACGCAGCGCCAACGCCACTGCCGCATCGAGGTCGGCCTCCTTGAAGACGCGTGTCACGCCGACGCTGGAGCCTTCCCACGCGGGTTTGACGATCAACGGAAAACCGATCTCGCGCGCTGCGGCATGCACATCTGCACCGCGAGGAATGGCTTTGTAGCGCGGCGTAGGCAGGCCCATCGACAACCACACCTGCTTGGCGCGAATCTTGTCCAGCGACAAGGCCGAACCCAGCACGCCCGATCCGGTAAATGGAATGCGCAGCGCCTGCAGCGCGCCTTGCAGCTCGCCGTTCTCGCCGCCGCCGCCATGCAGAATGTTGAACACCCGCGCGAAATGCCCAGCGCGCACGGCATCCAGCAAAGCGGGGATGCCATCGATGGCATGGGCGTCCACGCCGCGCGCTTTGAGCGCAGCCAGCACACCGCGGCCCGAATCCAGCGATACCTCGCGCTCGGCGGAGCTGCCGCCCATCACGACGGCGACGCGACCGAACTGGGCGGGATCGGTAATCGTCTTCATGCCTTCTTCGTCCTCAGATGTCCGGTCTGGGCCAGATCCACGGCCACCGCGCCGATATCGCCGGCACCCAGCAGCATCAACAGGTCGCCATCGCGCAGTAGTGCCGGCAGGGTTTCGGCGAACTCGCGCGGATGCTCGATCAGCACCGGGTCGACCTTGCCGCGTGCGCGTACTGCGCGCGCCAGCGCACGACCGTCGGCACCGGCAATCGGTGCTTCGCCAGCCGGATACACCTCGGTCAGTACCAACACATCGGCGTCGGCCAGCACATTGGCAAAATCGTCGAGCAGATCGCGCGTACGGCTGTAACGATGGGGCTGGAACGCCACCACCAGGCGCCGCTCCGGCCATCCCCCACGCGCCGCCGCGAACACTGCCGCCAGTTCGCGTGGATGGTGGCCGTAGTCGTCGACCAGCAGAACCGCGCCCTTGTCCAATGCGACCTCGCCGCGGCGATGGAAACGGCGGCCTACGCCCTGGAATCCGGCCAGCGCGCGCGCAATCGCTTCGGCCTCTACGCCGAGCTGCCAACCGATGCTTGCGGCGGCCAGCGCATTGAGCACGTTGTGACGGCCAGGCAAATTCAGCACCACCGACACACTGCCCTCGCGACCCGGCAAATGCAGGTCGAAATGCATCTCGAAGCCGCGCTGGACGATGTTGGTCGCGCGTACATCGGCATCCTGGGCGTCAATGCCATACGTCATCACGCGACGCGCGGTCATCCGGGACAGCTCGGCCACTTCCGGATCGTCCACGCACAATACCGCCAGGCCATAGAACGGCAGGCGATGCAGGAAGTCACCGAAGGCTTTCTTCACCTGGGCGAAATCGTTGTTGTAGTTTTCCAGGTGATCGGCGTCGATATTGGTAATCGCGGCGATTACTGGCGACAGCAGCAGGAAGGAACCATCGGACTCGTCGGCTTCGGCCACGATGTACTGGCCGGTGCCGAGCCGCGCATTGGCACCGGCGGCATTGAGCTGACCGCCGATCACGAAGGTCGGATCGTAATCGGCCTCGGCCAGCACGCTGGCAACCAGACTGGTAGTGGTTGTCTTGCCGTGCGTACCGGCAATGGCGATGCCGCGGCGGAAACGCATCAATTCACCGAGCATTTCGGCGCGCGGCACCACCGGGATACGCGCGGCGCGTGCCGCGACCAGCTCAGGATTATCCTGGCGGATCGCGCTGGAAGTCACTACAACATCGGCATCGCCGATGTGCTCAGCAGCATGCCCCACGTGCACGACGATACCGAGGCCTTGCAGGCGCTGCGCGGTCGGTGAATTGGCACGATCCGAGCCGGACACCGCGTAGCCGAGGTTATGCAGCACTTCGGCAATGCCGCTCATGCCCACGCCGCCGATGCCGATGAAATGCACTCGCTGGAACGTGGTCATCAATTCTTCGTGTGCGTGAAGGCGACGCGGCGTCATGCGGCCACCTCCACACAAGCGCGCGCGATCGTCCGGGCCGCATCCGGTTTGGCCAGCGTGCGCGCGGCTTGCGCCATCGACAACAGCTTGTCGCGGTTTTCAAGCAGCATTTCGATACGCTGCGCCAAAGCCTGTACGTCCAGATTACGCTCCTGAATCAATTCGGCCGCACCCGCGGCGACCAGCGCCTCGGCGTTACGGGTCTGGTGGTCGTCCACCGCATGTGGGAAAGGCACGAGCAACGCGCCGAGTCCGGCGGCGGTGAGCTCGGCCAGGGTCAGCGCACCCGCACGGCAGATCGCCAGATCCGCCCAGGCGTAGGTGCCGGCCATGTCTTCGATAAACGGTACGATCTGCGCTTCTACGCCAGCCTTTTCGTAGGCTTCGCGTGCTTCGTCGATGCCACGTGCGCCGCATTGATGCAGCACGTCGGGTCGCTGCCCGGGTGCCAGTTGCGCCAATGCCTGCGGCACTGCATTGTTCAATGCGCGCGCACCCAGACTGCCACCGAGCACCAGCAAGCGCGGCCGCCCACTATGGGCTGCGAGACGTTCGGCCGGTGCCGGCAACGCGGCAATCGCCGCACGCACTGGATTGCCGACCCACTCGGCCTGTGGCAAGGCATCGGCAAAACCTGCCAGTACGCGGCGCGCATACGCCGCCAGCTTGCGATTGGTGTAGCCGGCAACGCGGTTCTGCTCGTGAACCAGTAACGGCCGTCCGCTCAAGCGCGCGGCAATGCCGCCCGGGCCGGCAACATAACCGCCCATCGACAACACACTGCGCGGCTTCACTCGACGCAGGATCGCCAGCGAGGCCAGCAATGCACGCACAAGCATCAGTGGCGCCAGCAAGCGTGTTTTCAGACCTTTGCCGCGCAACCCGCCCACCGGGACGGTAAACAACTCGATGCCATGCGATGGCACGACACGCGTCTCCATGCCGCCATTCGCGCCGAGCCATACGACCGGCACACCTTGCGCGCGCAATGCCTCGGCCACAGCCAGGCCGGGGAAGATGTGTCCCCCGGTGCCGCCGGCCATGATCAACACGGGGGCGTTACGCGCGCTCATGCGTTCACCGCCTGGCGCGCGGGCGCGGTGGCAGCTGCGACGGCGGCCGCGTTGGCGTCGGGCACTGCCACGGCCGGCGGCATGCGCGTGGCCATCTGACGTGCATCGATTGCACGGTTGATTTCGTAGGTGGCGCGCAGCAACACACCAGCCATGGCACACGTCAGCACGATCGAGGAACCGCCGTAGCTGATCAGCGGCAGGGTCAAGCCCTTGGTCGGCAACGCACCCAGGTTCACACCGATCGACACCATCGTCTGCAACCCGATCATCAACGAGATGCCGAAGGAAACATAACCGGCGAAGCGCTGACCCACGTCGATGCCCTTGACACCCATCGCCAGGCCGCGCCATACCACGACGGTGAACAGCACCATCACAGTCAGCACGCCGGCCAGGCCAAGCTCCTCGGAAATCACCGCGAAGATAAAGTCGGTGTGCGCTTCAGGCAGATAGGACAGCTTGAGCACACTTTGGCCCAGACCGACGCCCGTCCATTCACCGCGACCGATCGCCATCAACGACTGAGTCAGCTGGAAGCCGTCATTGAATGGATCCTTCCACGGATCCATGAACGAGGTCAGGCGCTTCATGCGATAGCTTTCGCTCGTCGCGGCGATGCCCAGCAACGGCATCAACGGCAAGCCCATGCCGAACAGGAAGATCGGCCGGGCGCCGCCCAACCAGACCATCGCGATGGCAACAGCGATCATCAGTGTGGCCGAGCCGAAGTCCGGCTGCGCCAACAACAGCAGCACGAACAAGCCGGCCACCATCAGCGGCTTGAACAAGCCGAGGAAGCGCGTCTCCACGCTTTCACGGTGACGCACCAGATAACTGGAGATATAGATCACCAGAATAAGCTTGACCGCTTCGACCGGCTGGAAGTTGGTGACGATCAGGTTGAGCCAGCGCCGCGCACCATTGATGCGCAACCCGAAGAACGGCAGGAATACCGCCAGCAGCAAACTGAAGGCCAGCAACATCAACAGGAAGGCGTTCTTTTCGAGGAGCTTCAATTCCGTACGCATGGCCGCCACGGCTAGCACCGTGCCCATGCCGAGGAACAACAGGTGCTTCTTCAGGAAATAGAACTCACCCATGTGGGTGCTGGCTGCCACGGCGATCGAGCTGGAGGTCACCATGACCAGACCCATACTCGCCAAACCGACGAGCGCGACCAGCAGCGGCATATCATATGCCCCCCGTGGCCCTTGTCGCCGTTTTGCCTGAGTCGAGTCGAACAACATAATGGTCAGCGCACCTTCAACGTTGCCAAGCCAATCAACACCAGCACCACGCTGATGATCCAGAAGCGCACGATCACCCGCGGCTCTGGCCAGCCCTTGAGCTCGAAGTGGTGATGGATCGGTGCCATGCGGAATATGCGTTTGCCGGTGAGCTTGAAGCTGGCGACCTGCGCCATCACCGACAGCGTCTCCATCACAAACACGCCGCCCATCACGATCAGCACGATTTCCTGGCGCACGATCACCGCCACGCAGCCCAGCGCGGCGCCGATCGCCAGCGCGCCGACGTCGCCCATGAAGACCTGCGCCGGATACGTGTTGAACCAGAGAAACCCAAGGCCCGCGCCGGCCAGCGCAGCGCAGAAGATCGCCAGCTCACCCGCACCGGGAATCACCGGAATCAGCAAGTGGCGCGAGAACTCCGCGTTGCCCGATAGATAAGCGAAGGCGCCCAGCGCGCCCGCCACCAGAATCGAAGGCATGATCGCCAGCCCGTCCAGGCCGTCGGTCAGGTTCACCGCATTGGAGAAGCCCACGATGATGAAGTAGCCGATCACCACGAAGAACAGGCCCAGCGGCAACGCCACCTGCTTGAACAAGGGCACGAACAGCGCCGTCTCCGCGACCGGTTGCGTGCCTGTGGCATGCGGGGCCGTGTAATAAAGAACGAGCGCCGCCGCCAGGCCGAACACCGATTGCCAGAAATACTTCCAGCGGCTGGCCAGGCCACGGCTGTCCTTGAGCACCAGCTTCTTGTAGTCGTCGTAAAAGCCGATAGCACCGAAGCACAGCAGCACGCCCAGCACCACCCAGATATAGCGGTTGGCCAGGTCGGTCCACAGCAGGGTCGCGACCGCCACCGACAGCAGGATCATCACACCGCCCATGGTCGGCGTGCCGGCCTTGGACAAATGCGTCTGCGGCCCATCCTTGCGCACCACCTGCCCGGCCTTGAGCGCGGCCAGTTTGCGGATCAGCCAGGGCCCCATCAGCAGCGACATCGCCAGCGCCGTCAGAGCGGCGGCAATGGTGCGGAAGGTGATGTACTGAAACAGGTGCAGCGCGGTGAAGTACTTGGACAGCCACTCGGCCAGTTCAGGCAGCATCGGGCGCCCCTCCTGCGTGCTTGCCGTCGCGCAGGACAGCGATGACCTGCTCCATGCCGGCGGAACGGGATCCCTTCACCAACAACGTGACGCCGCCGTGCAGCGCTTCATTCAATGCTTTGGCCAATGCTTGCTTGTCCGAATAGTGAGTGGCGCCGGCACCGAACGTTTCGACGGCCGCCGCGCTGAGCGCTCCGGTGGCGAACAGGCGATCGATGCCGCGCTGTTTTGCCCGCGCGCCGATAGCGGCGTGCATGGCGCGCGCCTGGGGGCCGAGTTCGGCCATGTCGCCCAGCGCCAGCCAGCGCTCGCCATCGGCCAACGCCAGCGTGTCGATGGCCGCGCCGACCGAACCCGGGTTGGCGTTGTAGCTGTCGTCGATCAGCATCCAACCGCCGGGCATGGCTTCCGTTCGCAGGCGGCCGGCGATCGCCGGCACCTGTTCCAATCCGTCGACGATGGTGTCCAACGGCACGTCCAGCGCCAGTGCGATCGAAGCGGCAGCCAGAGCATTGGCCACGTTATGGCGGCCAGGCAACGGCAGGTCCACTTCGGCATCGCCGATCGGCGTGCTCAGCACGAAGCGCGAACCGTCCATTGCCAGCTCGACAATGTCGGCGCCGACATCGGCCTTGTGGTCCAGCGCGAAACGAAGCTGACGACGACTGCCTGCCAGCCCGCCGAAAAAACTGGCGAAGGCATCGTCCGCATTGATGACCGCCACGCCGTCGACCGGCAAGGCCTGATAGAGCGCGCCCTTGGTTTCGGCCACGCCTTCTACGCTACCCATGCGCTCAAGATGCGCCGGCGCGATGGTGTTGACGAGGCCGATGTCGGGCCGAGCGATGGCAGCCAGATAGGCGATGTCGCCCGGCTTGCCCGCGCCCATCTCCAGCACGGCGTACTGCGTATCCTCGGGCATCGCCAGCAAGGTCAGTGGCAAGCCGAGTTCGTTGTTGTAGTTACCGGCATTGACATGCGTACGGCCATGGCGCGAGAGGATCGAAGCCACCAGGGTCTTGACTGTCGTCTTGCCATTGGAGCCGGTGATACCGACGACCTTTACGTCGCGCTGCGCGCGCATCGCGCTGGCCAGGTCGCCGAGCGCGAGCTCGGTGTCATCGACCACGATTTGCGTAATCGGCACATCGACCTTGCGCGTCACCAGGGCCGCCACGGCTCCCGCGGCGGCCGCCTGAGCGACAAAGTCGTGACCATCCGCACGCTCGCCCTTGATCGCCACAAACAAATCGCCCGCGACGATCTTGCGCGTATCGATGGACACGCCGCCGACATCGACGTCGACACCGAACAACTGACCATGCGTCCACAAGGCGATAATGGTTGCTCGCATCATGCGCGCACCTCCAGCGCCGCGCGCGCTACGGCGAAATCGTCGAACGGACGCTTGCCCGCGGCGCTTTCCTGGTAAGTCTCGTGGCCCTTGCCGGCCACCAGCACCACGTCGCCCGGGCGGGCGTCGGCCACCGCCCAGCCGATGGCCTTGGCGCGATCGCGTTCGATCAGCGCATTCTCCGGTGCGACAAGGCCAGCGACGATCTGTGCAACGATGGCATCGCCATCTTCGCTGCGCGGGTTGTCGTCGGTCACCACGATGCTGTCAGCCAGGCGTTCGGCGATGGCCCCCATCACCGGCCGTTTGCCGGCGTCGCGATCGCCGCCGCAGCCGAACACGCAAATCAGGCGACCGGCGCAATGCGCGCGCAGCGCGGTCAATGCCTGCTCCAACGCATCCGGCGTATGAGCGTAGTCGATCACCACCAGCGGCTCGTTGCCGAAGCCGCCCAACCGGTTCATGCGGCCGTTCACCGGCTCCATCGCCTCCACCGCCGCGACGATGCTTTCGAACGATTCGCCCAATGCGCCCAGGCAGCCGACCACGGCCAGCACATTGGCGACATTGAAACGACCGAGCAGGCGACTTTGCAGCGGACGCTCGCCCCAGGGCGTGCGCAGCACGAATGAAAGTCCTTCGGACGATGTCATGACCGACATCGCGATGATCGCCGCCGCCTGGTCTCCGACGGCGCTATAGCTGAGCGCCTGCACGCCGGCCGGCAGCTCTCGCAGCAAATCGCGACCGAAGGCGTCGTCGAAATTGATCACCGCCGCGCGCAACCCGGGCCAGGCGAACAGCTTGGCCTTGGCGGCACCATAAGCTTCCATGCTGCCGTGATAATCCAGGTGATCGCGGGTCAGGTTAGTAAATGCGGCGACATCGAACTTCACCGCGCCCACGCGACCCTGTTCGAGCGCATGGGAGGACACTTCCATCGCCACGTGGGTGGCACCGTCGGCGCGGAATCCGGCGAGCAGCCCCTGTACCTCGATCGCATCGGGTGTAGTGCGCTCGCCTTCGCGTAGCTTGCCGTGCAAACCGGCGCCGAGCGTACCGATCGTGGCGGCGCGATGGCCAAGATGCTCCAACGCATGCGCCAGCAGCTGCACCGTGGATGTTTTACCGTTGGTGCCGGTCACGCCGATCATGCCAAGCGCGCGCGAGGGATCGCCAAAAAAGCGTGCGGCAATCTCGCCGACCTGCGCATGCAGGCCATCGATCCATAGCACTGGCACATCCAGTGCATGCTCGCCCGTCGCTGGCGCTTCGGCCAGCACCACGCGCGCACCGCGTTGCACGGCAAGACCGGCGAACTTGATGCCATGCTCGCGCGTGCCGCGCAGGGCGAAGAAGGCGTCGCCAGGACGCACCCGGCGCGAATCCAGGTTGAGCCCCGAAACGACGATATCGCCGGCACTGGCGGTGTCGGCGATCCCATGGAGCAATTGATCGAGTCGTCGCGTGGTCATGGCGTTGCGTCCTCGACCGGCGCTTCTTCGATGTTCGGTGCGTCGGGCGGCTTGTTTCCGACCAGGCCGTTATTGCCTTGCAGTGGGCCGCCCGCATACCACCGCCCGATATTGTCCGGCGGGATATTGAGCAGGCGCAGCGCGCCATCCATCACCCTGGCGAACACGGGGCCCGACACCAAGCCGCCGTAATAACTGCCTTTCTTCGGATTATCGATCACCACAATGCCGACCAGCTGCGGATTCGATGCCGGCACCAGACCGGCAAAAGCCGCGCTATAGCTGTTCTTCGAATAACCGCCCGCCGAGGCCTTGTGAGCCGTACCGGTCTTGGCCGCTACTGTGTAGTTGGCGATCCAGGCATAAGGCGCGGCCGTGCCGCCCGGCTGCGTCACGGTGATCATCATCTTGACCACTTGCTGAGCGACTTCCGGTGCCACGATCTGCTTGGCTTCGCCATCGACGCCTTTGACGAAGGTCGGCGAATGCATGATGCCGTTGTCACCGATGGTGGCGTAGGCGTTGGCCAACTGCAGCGGTGTGACGTTCAAACCGTACCCATAACCCAGAATGGCTTTTTCCAGCGGCCGCCAATCGCGTCCGATCTTCATGTGGCCGGATGCCTCGCCGGGAAAGCCACTATTGGTGCTGTTGCCAAAGCCGAAAGCGCGATAGGTGTTGTACATCAAGTCCGTATCGAGCTGAACGGCGATATGCGCAGCGCCGACGTTGCTCGACTTGGTGAGCACACCTGTCGGCGTCAGCACACCCCAGTTATGGGTGTCATGAATATCGTGGCCGTAATAGAACCAGTGGCCGCCGTTGGTATCGATCAGCGGACTGGTCGGCGTGTATTTGCCACTGGAAAGCGCCGCCGTCATCAGGATTGGCTTGACGGTCGAGCCCGGCTCGAACAAGTCGGTCATCGCACGGTTGCGGCGATCGCTCACCGAACTGCTGTGCAACGCGTTAGGGTTGTAGGTGGGCCAGTTCGCCATCGCCAGCACTTCGCCGGTCTTGACGTCGAGAATGACGACAGAGCCGGAATCCGATTCCGACCTCTCGATCATGTTCTTCAACTCGTTGTACGCCAGGAATTGAATGCGCCGATCGATGCTCAACGTCAGATTGCGACCCGGCTGCGGCGCACGCACTTGCTCCACATCTTCGACGATGTGGCCCTGGCGATCCTTGATGACCCGCTTGGCGCCCGGCTTGCCGGCCAACCAGTCGTCGAAGGCCAGTTCCAGGCCTTCCTGGCCGTGGTCTTCGATATTCGTAAAACCGAGGATATGCGAAGTGACTTCGCCCGACGGATAGAAACGACGGTACTCGCGCTGTCCGGCTACGCCAGGCACACCCAGGTCCAGCACGGTCTGCGCCGCATCCGGGCTGAGCAGGCGGCGCAGATAGACGAACTCGCGGTCGGCACGTTGCAGCAGGTACTGCTTCAGCTGATCGGGGGCGATACCCAGTGCACGGCCCAGTTCGGGAATGCGGTCTTCGTTTTCCAACACTTCGGACGGGTTGGCCCAGATCGATACCACCGGTGTCGACACAGCCAACGGCTCACCGTTGCGATCGAAGATGGTGCCACGCGAGACGGCAATGGGTACTTCGCGCAGGAAGCGCGCATCGCCCTGGCTCTGGTAAAACTGCTTGCGCACCACCTGCAGATCGAACGCGCGCGCGACCAACCCCAGCGAAGCCAGGGCCAGCACGACCGCTACGGCGGTCATGCGACGACGCACTCTCGGACCGGTCTTCTGCTGGCGGCGCGCGGTCGGTGCGGAAACATCGCGCCGGCTCATTGCGTCACCAACCTGATATCTTGCGGAGGCGGCATGAACATGCCCAGCTTCTGCCGCGCCTCGCTATCGACCCGGCGCGGCTCGGCCCAGGTCGCCTGCTCCAGTTCCAGCTTGCCGTATTCGATATTTAATTCGTCGCGCTCGTTCTGCAGCCGCGACAACTCGATGAACTGGGTGCGGCTCTCGTGCTGCGTCCACACCACTGCGATGGCGCTGGCGAGTACGCCGGCCAGGAGGATCAGCAGCAGGATGGCGCCGATCAGCCTCATGCAAGCTTCTCCGCCACACGCAGCACGGCCGAGCGGGCACGCGGGTTGGCCGCGAGTTCCTGCTCGGACGGAAATTGCGCCTTGCCGACCGCGGTCAGACGCGCCAGCTTGGCCGCTTGCGGCGGACCGCGGCGGCTACCCTGCACCTTGCCGGACTGGTTGCGGATGAACAATTTCACCGCACGGTCTTCCAGCGAGTGGAAGCTGATGATCGACAGGCGGCCGCCAACCTTCAGTCGCTCCAAGGCAGCGGCCAGGCCGCGTTCGAGCGATTCCAGTTCGGCGTTCACGCGGATGCGCAAAGCCTGAAAGCTGCGCGTGGCCGGATGCTTGCCCGGCTCGCGGCGACCGACGACGCGCTCGATCAGCGCCGCCAATTCGCCTGTGCGCAGAATCGGCTTCTCCGCCCGCTGCTCCACGATCGCGCGGGCGATCTTGCGGCTGAAGCGCTCTTCGCCATAGACCCACAGCACATCGGCGATTTCGCGCTCATCGGCACGAGCAATGAAATCGGCCGCGCTCTCGCCCTCGGTGGTATCCATGCGCATGTCCAAAGGCGCATCGGCCATGAAGCTGAAGCCGCGTGCGGCCTCGTCCAATTGCGGCGACGACACGCCCAGATCCAGGAGGATGCCATCCAGGCCCGCAGCAGTTTCGTCCCATTCGGCCAACGAGGAAAAATTGGCATGGCGAATCGAAACGCGCGGATCGTCCGCAAATTCGGCCCGCGCGGCTGCAATGGCTTGCGGATCGCGATCCATCAGCAACAAACGGCCGTTCGGACCCAGGCGTGACAGCACCGCGCGAGCGTGACCGCCGCGTCCGAAGGTGCCATCCAAATAACGCCCGCCAGCCTGCACGGCGAGTCCCTCCACTGCTTCACCCAGCATCACCGGGATGTGCCGCAACGCTTGTCGCTCGGCCATGCCGCACTCCCGTCCCTAATCGTCGTTCGAGCCCACCTGCAGCCCTGCAACCTGACGGTTACAGGCGCAAATCCGACATGTCGTCGCTGATTTCGTCTTCACCGATGGTCTGGCGGATCTTCGCCAGATGAGCCTGTTCGCTCCAAAGCTCGAACTTGTTGCCCATGCCCAGAAGCACCGCTTTTTTCTCGATACCGGCCGCCGTCCTTTGACTTGCCGGGAGGAGAATGCGCGCGGCGCTATCGGGCTCCACCATCGCGGCGGCACCCACCAGCTTCATCTGCAATGCGCGATGCACCGCCTTGACGCTGGGGAGCGCGTTGACCTGGTCGCGCACCTGCTCCCACTCCGCGTGCGGGAACAGCCAAAGACATCCCGACTCGAAGGGGTTGTAGGTAATCACCAGCCGATTGGCGCAGGCCTGCTCCACCAGCTCCCGATACGCAGTCGGGATGGCCAAGCGACCCTTGTCGTCGACGGTGATGGCGGTTTCGCCCTGGAACACGACCCGATAACTCCACGAAATCCCACGATTTCACACCGGGTTCCACGATAGTCTCGCCCCCTGAGACTGTCAAGGGATTTTTGCTTGTGAATCAAGGAGAAAGGCAATGATGTGGCAGTAATTCCAGCCCTTTATGAGGAAGTAGGGCAAGGTATTTGAATGTTTGAGATTTTTTCCGTTACGCCTACAACAATTTGCGGCCAATCAGACTTGACTATGACCATCGGGACTGAACACGCGTTCATCCCACCGGCCCCCACCGCCGAGGCGGTGAGGGCCGGATCAGAAGGAAGAAAGGAGTCGGCCTGTAAGCCGGGTTCTGTTCGCCTGACGGCGCGACAGTCATTCTTCTCGGCCTGGCGTCACCGCCAGGCTCTAGCAACCAACCCGGGAACGACGCGGGCCGCGTCATAGTCCCCCTATTCGGTCTTGCTCCAGGTGGGGTTTACCGTGCCACGCGGCGTTAGCCCCGCGCGCGGTGCGCTCTTACCGCACCGTTTCACCCTTACCACGCGCGCCTTGCGGCGCCGTTCGGCGGTTTGCTTTCTGTTGCACTGGCCGTCAGCTCACGCTGCCCAGGCGTTACCTGGCACCTTGCCCTACGGAGCCCGGACTTTCCTCGATGCGCTCGCGCGCGACGCGACTGTCCGGCCGACTCCGCCGGCAATTATACGGCCACAATGACATTTGTGCTTGAGTTTGTGCCTACTCGTAGAGCGCCTTCCGCGGCGCACCGGTAATCGCCGCCGCCAGCTTCGCCGCCTTCGACGGCGGCAATTCCTCGCTGAGGATCGCAAACACGCGGCGCCCCTCGGCGAGACGCTCGTCAACCTCCTGACCACGGCCCGCCACCAGAATCACGCATTCGCCGCGCTGCTGATCCGGATCGGCTACGACGCGCGCAGCCAACGCCTGCAGCGGTTCGCCGATGACGGTTTCGAACAGCTTGGTCAGCTCCCGCGCAAGCACCGCTTCGCGTTCGCCGCCGAAAACATCGCGCATGTCCGCCAGACTCTCTGCGACGCGATGAGAGGATTCGTAGAACAACAACGTACGTGCGTCGCCGGCCAGTTCCTGCAAACGGCTGCGACGCGCGGCCGATTTCGGAGGAAGGAAGCCCTCGAAGACAAAACGGTCGCTCGGCAGACCCGCGACGGACAATGCCGCGATGGCCGCGCAGGCACCCGGCACCGGAATGCAGCGGATACCTGCCGCGCGCGCGGCGCGCACGAGACGGAAACCCGGGTCGCTGATCAACGGCGTGCCGGCATCGGAGATCAGCGCCACCGATTCGCCGCCCTGCATGCGCCGCACGATGGCATCGACCGCGTCGCGCTCGTTGTGCTCATGCAAGGCGAGCGTCGGCGTGTCGATGTTGTAATGCATCAGCAATGGACGGCTATGGCGCGTGTCTTCGGCGGCGATCACCGCAACGCTGCGCAGGGTCGCGATGGCGCGGGCGGAAAAATCGTCGCGATGGCCGATGGGCGTGGCCACCACCCATAACTGGCCCGGCTCGGGATGTGGCATCGCAAGTTCCTGCAAACAATGAGTTACGCGGCGTTTCATCTATCCCGCTGACAATGTCATTCATGCCGGCGCGGCGAATCGTGCTCACGGCGCCAGCCCCGCGGGGGCGATCGGCTATGATCGCTCATTGTGACTCAAGACCATAATGGATCTTACGGATGACCATGCGCCTGTATCGCACCGCAGTTCTCGGCCTGGCGATATCGCTTGCCATGACTGCCTGCGTTCCGCCCGCCGTGCAACGCTCGCCCGCCGAAGTGTCCGCCTCGCTGCATGCCGAGGCGCTGGCCCGGCAAGGACAGTTCGATCAGGCAGCCCGGGCCTATCTGGATCTCGCCCAGCTGGCGCCGGACAGTCGCGATCACTATCAGTTGCAGGCAGCCGAAGCTTACCGCCAGGAAGGCAAGCTCGAGCTCGCTGTTCCACTGCTTGCCGATATCAAACGCACGCGATTGACCGACAGCGACCCGGTGCTCTACGACCTCTTGCAGGCTGAAGTCGCACTGAGCCAGCACAATGCCGCGCGCGCGTTGCAGCTCACCACGCAGCCCACGGTGGCTCCGCCGCAGGCGTTGCAATTGCGCCTGCTCGAATTGCGCTCGCGCGCCATGGAGGCGAGCGGCGACTATTGGGGCGCCGCGCGAAGCCGCGTAGAAATGGACGATCGCCTCACCGGGCTGGATAACGCGCAGAACCGCAAACAGGCCATGGCCCTGCTCAATCGCGTCGGCGCCGAACAGCTCAAGCAGCGCGCGGCCGGCATGCGCCCTGGCGATCGCATGCTGCCGTGGATCAACGAAGCGCTCAGTCAGCTTGGCGTCGCAGTCGCTCGCCCGCAGCCGTCGCTGGATCAGCCGGTCGGCACCTTGTTGCCGGGCGACAATGCCGCGGTGCGGGAGGGCTACAAGATGCCCGGACGCGTCGCGCTGTTGCTCCCTATGGGCGGCAATTTCGCCGGTGCCAGCTCGATCATCCGCGAAGGCTTCTTTGCATCTTATGCAGATGCCGCGCGCAATCGCGCACCGCGCGCCGAGGTGCGCGTCTACGATTCGGGCGGCACGGCGGCAAGCGCGGTGAAGGCCTATCAGCAAGCCGTCGACGACGGCGCGCAACTGGTCATCGGTCCGCTGACACGCGGCGAGGTCTCCGCGGTCTTCGGACTGAGCCAATTGCCGGTGCCTGTCTTGGCGCTCAATCATCCCGACGACAAGGCCCTGCCCGCCTCCGGCGCCAGCGAATTCGGCTTGCTTCCGGAAACCGAAGGGGCGCAAGCAGCCGATCACATGGCCGAACAAGGCCTGCACAGTGCTTATACGATCGTCTCGAACGACGATTTCGCGCAACGAGCCGGCAGCGCCTTCAAGGCAGAATTCGAAGCGCGCGGCGGCACCCTTGCCGGCAGCGGCACCCTGGGCAGCGGCGTGAACTATGCGAGCACCATCGGCGCGCTGAACGCAGGTGCGGCCGCCAGCGATGCAGGCATCTTCATCAGCATGCGACCGCAGCAGGCGCGCTTGCTCCTACCGCAGTTGCACCTGGTGCATCTGAATCTGCCCGTCTTCGCCACCTCGCACGTTTATGGCGGTGCCGACGATGCCGGCTCCAATCGCGACCTGGATGGCGTGGAATTTGTCGATGCTCCCTGGTTGTTCGACGCCCAGCCGGGCCTGCCCAGCCATGACGATGTCGCAAACGCCCTACCCGCGGCGCGCGGCGTCTCGGCGCGCCTGTTCGCCTTCGGTATGGACGCGTGGAACCTCGTGCCTTACCTGGATTGGCTGCATGCGCATCCGGGCAGCTACCTCCCGGGCGCCAGCGGCCAGCTGACGGCCGATCAGTTCGGCCGAATTCGCCGCGTGATGATCTGGGCGAAGTTCCAGGATGGTTTGGCGCATCCGTTGAGTGGCAGCTTGCAGATGGATAGCGTGCCGGTGGCTTCGCCACCTGGACAGGAAGCGTCGCATACGAGTGGCGATAATCCGCCATCCTATTAAGTGAAGGCCCTCTCACCCAACTCTCCCCCGGGCAAAACCGGAGGAGAGGGAGCATACGGAGGCGAGCTTTCGCGCTCCGCGCCCGCATGAGCATCCGGCGTGCCTATGGGAGCGACTTCAGGGAACCTCTAAAAACTGGCTCTTCTGTGGGAGCGACTTTAGTCGCGACAATCGTGCCTCACCGCAAATCCTTGTCGCGACTGAAGTCGCTCCCACAACGATAGGATCCGTTCTCGCTGTGTCCAAGTCATTGACAGGTTTTTAGAGGTTCCCTTCAGTCGCGACATGCAAGGTGATGGTCGCGATTGAAGTCGCTTTCACAGGCAAGCTTAATTCGTAGCGTTATGGGGCCGCGGGAAACCCCACGGCCCGGTGGGACGGCGCCGCCGCTAGGCGCCTGGACCCTCCCGTCGACACAACGCATCGGCTCGTTCGCTCAGGACAGACATCATGACGGTCAAGCCGTCGACAGCGTGCGCGCCCAGTCGATAGGAGTGAGGTACCGAAGGGTTTGGCGTGCCGTCGCGTTCGGCCACGGCAAGAGCGAGAAACTGGACAGCGGTAAACATCGCACCGTTGATCTGGGCGAGTGTCAAATCCGCGGGGTGAGTCCAGGTTTGCGGACGAGGGATTGCCCCGAAGGGATTCGTGGGGCGTGCGTATGCCGTATCATTGGCATCAGCCATGAACAACTCCGTTGAAGTTGATTGTGGTCAGCGAGCCGTACGAGTTGGCGCTCATGCGGCTCGCGCTTTTGCTGCGCAGCGCAGCGATATCGCCCGCATGAGAGGTTCAATTCGGCCATGCGGGCAACAGCCGGAGCTTTGCACATCTGGTCGCAATAATCTTTCGGACCAGGCCTAGTTGCGCACGACGATTTTGTTGCGCCTCAGTTCCGAAAGAAACGCGGTGAAGTATGCACTTCAATTATCGCTAAGAACGCTAGCGCGATTTGTCCATACATTCATTAACTGTGACCTGCCCCACCTTCTCGCCGCCGTGCCAACACCGCCCGATGGCGTCCCGTTTCCGACTTCCCTAAGATAAAACCCACGGAAATAGGCAAGAGAGCCATCATGGATCATTGGCAACCACTCCCTTCACTGGCAGGTCCGCTCTACGGCAAGGAACCCTGGCCGTTGCGGTTCCATACGCACGACTTCGATGCAGCCTGCTACAACACGCTGGCGTGCAGCATTATCTACAACAGGCATCAGTTCGGCACACGCCAGTTAGGTTATGACGGTCAATACTACGATCGTCCTTCTGGTCCGCCTCCATCAGAACATTGGAAGGACGACTGGGACGGGAGCCATATCATTCTCACAGGCACCGGTGAAACATTTCCCGGGCCGGTTGAGATCGAATGGACGGCCATGGATGGTTCGCAGCATCAGGTCAGCCTGAATCTGGATGGCTTGTTCAGGGATCGTCTGGTGCTGCATAAGGTGCAGCGCAATGAGATCAGGGAAGCTTGGCTTGCCACATGCTCAGTGGATCCTGTAAGTCCTGACATATTGGTCGAGGTCAACGATCGCACCGTTAGCGTTTACATGCGCGCGACGGTAGTAACGGAAGCCGAGCAGATTCCCGGGAATCCCAATAGCCATATTCGCGACGATCTAATGTTGGCCTGGACGCTGACGTACTAAGCAAGGGAGTGCTGAAATGAGTGATAGGCCCAAATTGGGTGCCGATGGCGTCCCAAGCGACGGCGTAGGCCATGATCCAGCCACACCTACGCAGTTAGCAGAATTTAATCAAGCCAGTGAAACGCTATCACGCTTTCGCGTGCCTATCTTGGTGCACGCAAATCAACCACATGAAAGACTGTTCGTCGCCCTGTTCGACGGCACTGGCAACAACAAATTCACCGACCCGGCACATGCAACGAATGTGGCTGCGCTAGACGACCAGATCAAAGCGCTAAATAGAGATGGCAATAAGCAGATCTATGCAAAATATTTAGAGGGACCCGGTACCCAATCTGATCGATTAGTAGCCGCATGGGACTCCATAACAGGTTCCAGCTATGCCGATAACATCGACAAGATGTACAGAGATCTTGTAACTCAAACGAACAAATGGAGGCGCGCCGATCCTGATGTAGTTGTACATTTGCAAACTATCGGCTTCAGCCGTGGCGGCAGCCAAGCGGCAGGATTTGCCCGCTTGGTGCATGAACGCGGTATTCCAGATCTCAGCAGCCGCGCTTTCGATCTCAATGGCCAGATGGGCTATACGCGCTACCACATCCCACCGGGTGAACTTGTACAAACCGCAGGCTTCTTCGATCCAGTCGCGACTGGCGCGCCCATGCGATTCGACCGACGCCTTCCTCCGTCGGTCGTATCAGGCTTTCAGATCACGGCAAGCAACGAGCTGCGCGCGGCGTTTCCCTCCGATGAAATCATTCCACCCGGATTTTCAGAAGACGGACGCTTCCTCAATCTCAAGCTTCCCGGCGCCCACTCGGATATGGCTGGCGGCTATCTGCGCGACGGCCTGTCGATCCGTTGCGGCAACCTGATGATCGACTACTGCAATGCGGTACGCGACGAACCCTTCCTGCAAAAGCGTTACGAACCACAGGACCCGCGCCTCAACGTCATCCATCGCTCCACCGAAGGGAACCCCATCTTCCGGCTGGATCCGCGCACAGGGGTGCGTGGCGAACCCAGCGGCACCAATACGCAGCTCGTGCCGCCCGACTCACCTCACGCTGGCCCCCTTCCCCATCGCCCGGAACCCGTATCCCCCGACCTGATCGCGGGCGCCACGCACCGGCCGGTACCCATAGCTCCACCCATACAGACACCCGATCGGCCGTCATACCCGCGCGCCTCGCCTGAGGCGATCCTCGAAGCTGGCCGCTCCACACCCTTTGCGCCCAAGGTAGGGCGCAGCCTGGGGTCCGCCGCGATGGCCGTCGATATCGCCGACACCACTGCGCATACCGTCGGCCTGCTGAGACAGGGCAATAAGACCGGCAGCCGCTCCGAAGTGCTGCATTTTGCCAGTCGCAATATGACCGGCTGGGCAGGTGCCGAAGCCTTAGCGCTGGCGGG
>NZ_DATCRY010000002.1:0-18841 GCF_036568765.1 Dyella sp.
GCCTGGATATCGTCAACCGGCAAGCGGAAGGGCAAGCATCGCTGATCGAGATGCGTCCGGCGGGGGAAACCGCCGATCACTGGACACGCATGGCGACAACCCAAATCTATCGCGGTATGGCCGACACGTCGTTCTATGGCAAGTACAAGGCGCAGATGCGCGCACGTTGGACGCAGGCTTGCGATCGTGCGGACGTGAAGCCATTCGCCGATGAAACCGTCCATGGCTACGTTACGCACGTCTGGCTGCAAGTGTGTGCGCACAACGATGCACGCAAGCCTTCGGAAATCACCCTGTTCAAGTTTATCCAGGGGCGCGAGGCCGCTTACGTCGTGCAGTTGGCGTTCCATTACCAGCCCACCAAAGCCCAGCTGGGCGAATCGCTCAGCTATCTCGAGCAAGTACGCGTCTGCGATACGCGCGCTAAAGATTCGCCCTGCCCGGCCGAAGCATCGGTGCATGTGGTGGAACCCAGCCCTGCCTCCACGCCTTGAAGGCGTGCGGCGGCGCCCCCGGGCCGGCCCCTCCCTAAAAAAGCGCCAGCACTGAGATATTCAAAAATCGAATATCTGATATGTCAAAAAATGCAAATCTGGGCGCGCGCACGAATCTCAGAAAAGCCGTGCGTCGCAAACTTGCCACGGCCTAGCTGAATAAGTAATGGACGCAGATGGATTTAGTCACATGGACGTCGTACCGTGACTCAAAATTTGCTGTTTTCTGACATGCAGCGAAGTGTTATGTGGCAGTCGTCACAAAGGTGATTTGCATCACACACAAATTGCCAACTAGATAATGAAATTCGCCTTCACATACGGAACGGCAGGGAGCCGCAGCATGACGTCATGCAATCGTTTCAAACGTCAAAACCTTGGTTTTTTCTGACGCGGGCTAGCACTCTTTGGCGCGTTGCGTCAGAATCTGCCGCGAGGGGACCAGGGCCCCCTCCAGGGGTCAATACGTTTCAACGCGGAAAGCCTTAGGCCGAGCACACGGCGTGCTCGCTTTCCAAAAATGCGTATTGAACGGTATGTAAAAAGGTATTCGAGCCGGCAAATAAATACGCCGGTTCGTCAGGGAGCCTGAATGGAATCGATTTACTGTCCGTGGGCGGATGCGCCCGTCGCTAAAGCGGCAAAAATTGGGGATCACGAGCGAGTTATCGCCGACTCCAAGACTCGAGCCTGTCCGACTTTTGGTCTCTGCCGGAAGCCGAGGCTTCGCTATTCGCAATGACTTAACGCTACCGGTTTTTCCGGTGGCGTTCTTGGCGTGCGCGTTCGACTTGCACGCACCGTGATACGCGGGTTTTCCGCGCGAATCCAGCAACTTCAATCTCACTTTGCGGGTACGACGTGAAAAAGGTTTACGTAACTCGAGCCCTTGCGGGCATCTGGATGCTGGCTGCGCTGGCCTTGTCGGGCTGTGGCACACCGCCAGCCAAGGACTTTGGCGGCTCGTGGAAGCCGATCAATCGCTTCCAGGACGCGCCTTCCGAGATTCCGCTCGCCCAACCGTATGCGTTCTACGCATCGCCCATGGACGGCACGCTCAAGACCATGCTCACGCGCTGGTCGAAGGACTCGGGCATGGTGTTGTCTTATCAGCTGCACTCGGACTTCACGCTGTTCAAGCCGGTAGCGCAGATACATACACCGAATGCGAAGGCCGCCGCCGCCGAGCTCAGTGCGATCTATGCAAGCGAGGGCGTACAGATTTCCGTGAGCGATCGCCAGATCATCGTCGAAGCCGCACCGACCACGGTTGCCGAGCCGGCCGCATCGAATACGGATGCCGCGCCATCGTCCAACGACCCTGCTCCGCCGAAGCCGGACGCCGCAACGAGCAGCAAGTCATGAATGCCGCCTTCCCCATGACCGTCGACTCGGGTATCCGCTAATGCTCAGCAGGAAAACATCCAGCAAGAAGATTGACGAGGCTGTCGCGCACTCGGTCAATTTCGAAATCACCATGGCCGATCTGGCACGGCGCAGCGAACGGCGCGCCTGGTGGGTTGCCTTTGGCGCAATAGCAATCGCGCTGATCCTCGGCGGCGGCTACTACTACATGCTGCCATTGAAGGAGAAAGTGCCGTACATCGTGATGGCCGATGCCTATACCGGTACCAGCACGGTGGCTCGCCTGACCGAGGATTTCACTAATCGCAGCGTCACCACCAGCGAAGCGATCAACCGCAGCAACGTTGCCCATTTTGTCTTGGCGCGTGAGTCCTATGACTATGCATTGATCGGCCTGCGCGATTGGACGACCGTGCTGACCATGTCCGCCCCGCAGGTCGCTACGGCCTATCAGCAGCTCTACCAGCTCGGTAATCCGACCAATCCGTACACCATCTACGGGAAGGATCGCGCGATCCGCGTGAAGTTGCTCAGCCTGGTGCTGATCGGCGGCGGTCCGGGCCAGATGCCCAAGGGCGCAACCGTTCGCTTTCAGCGCACGGTGTTCGAAAAGCAAACCGGCCTGACCCGTCCACTGGATAGCAAGATCGCCACGATCGAGTTCACTTACAAGGCGAACCTGAAGATGGACGATGCTTCGCGCATCGAGAACCCGCTGGGCTTTCAGGTCACCAGTTATCGCGTCGACAACGACTACGCCACCACGCCGCCGCAGGAGATTCCCGCTGCCAGCGATGCAACCGCGCAACCGGGCGAAGCGCAAGGTGCGCAACCGACGGCTGCCGAAGGCACGGGCGCGCTGCCGCAGCAGCAGGGCGGCGTGCCTGGCGCGCAGCCACAGCAGGCGGTGCCCGGCGCCCCTGGCACGGAAGGTGGCCTGCAACAGGCGGCGCCCCAATTCGCGCCGGCACCCGTGCCGCAGCAGTTCGCGCCGAACGGTGCGCAGCCCGCCGCACAGGCACCCGCACAGACCTATGCCCCGGCGCAGGCTCCTGCCGCGCCAGCACCACGCAATGCAGCTAATGGAGTGGGCCGTCGATGAACCGACCAATCAAATTCGCCCTGGCTAGCGCCCTGGGTTTGCTCAGTGCCGCAGCGGCTCTCCCCGCCGGCGCACAGGTCGTGCAGCAGTATGAGTACCAGCCCGATCGCGTCTATCAGGTGCGCACCGGCCTGGGTATCACCACGCAGATCGAACTGAGCCCGTACGAAAAGATCCTCGACTACAGCACCGGCTTCACTAACGGCTGGGAGCTGACGCGGCGCGAGAACGTGTTCTACCTCAAGCCGAAGAACGTCGATGTGGACACCAATATGATGATCCGCACGGCAACCCACTCGTACATCTTCGAGCTGAAGGTGGTCGCCACCGACTGGAAGGCGCTGGATCAAGCCAAGCGCGCCGGCGTTCAATACAAGATTACCTTCTCCTATCCGTCCGATTCGTCCTTCAGCAAACAAAGCGACGAGCAATCGGACGTGCCGCAGCTCAACACGTCGCTGGTGAAGGGGCGCAACTACAACTTCAACTACGACTACGCGACGCACAGCAGCAAGAAAGCACCCTGGCTGATCCCGGTCAATGTCTACGACGATGGGCAATTCACGTACATCAAGATGGGCGACATGAAGCAGTTCCCTACCGGGAACTTCCCCGCCGTCTACATGCGTGAAAAAGAACACGGTGAGGATTCGCTGGTGAATACGACGGTCGAGGGCAACACCATCGTCGTGCACGGCACCTATCCCTATTTGGTGATCCGCCAAGACAACAACGTCGTTGGCCTGCGCAGGAATACGAAAAAGTGAGCCCGAACAATCCTTATCTGCCAGATGACGGCAACGGCAACGAGAACGAGCACGAGAAAGAGAACGAGCACGTTCCGCCGCAGCGCGACAACCAGAGCGCGGCTCGCGACCCGTTGGCCAACAATCCTTATTCGAACCAGCAGCGTCAGGCGGAAGCGCCCGACCTGGATGCAGGTGCGCCCTCGCTACGCTCATCCGAGATGACGCGGATGAACCGGCGCGCGATGATGTTCCTCGTCGCGATCGTCGTGCTGCTGGTATTCCTCGCGGTGTGGGTGCTCAAGGCGTCGCATCACGACGACAACAAGCCGAAAGTACGCGAGGAAACATTGACCGTGCCGCAAGCGCCGCCTCCGGTGCCGGTGGCACCGCCTGCGCCGCGTCCGCTGCCCAAGCTGCCCGAGCCGATCCAGCTGACGGACAACGCTCCGCCGCCGCTGCCCAAGCAGACCAAGTCGATGCCGGACCTGCCACGCGGCCCGACCCTGATGGAGCGTCGCATGGCGGCCGACAGCGCCGCGCAGATGGGCGATGCCAACGGAGTCTCCGGCTTGCCGCCGGCGCCGGCCGGGTTTGCCGCCGCTCCGCAGCGTCCGGGCCTGCCCGGCCAGAGTCAGGATATGTGGTCGCGCCTGCCCGGCCTGTCCGGCCAGCAGCAGGCACCGCTCAATTCGCCGGTGGGCTTGCCGAATCTCTCCAGCGCACAGCCGCTCTATCTGCCCGATACGCTGATGCAACGTGGCACGTACATCCGCTGCGTGCTCGAAACCCGCATTATCAGCGATATCCCCGGCTTTACCTCGTGCATCGTCACCGAGCCGGTGTACTCCTTCAATGGCAAGCGCCTGCTGCTGCCGAAGGGCTCGAAGGTGCTGGGCAAGTACGACATGGGCCCTGTCGGCGATCGCATGGCGGTGATCTGGGACCGCATCCTGACGCCAACCGGCATCGACGTGAACATGGCCAGTCCCGGTATCGACAACCTCGGCGGTTCCGGTCATCCGGGTTATCTGAACAACCATTGGCCCAGCCGCATCGGTGCCGCTCTGCTGATCAGCATGCTCAGCGACGCCTTCGCTTATGAAGCGGCCAAGCATGGCCCGCAGACCGAAACCGTCGGTATCGGCAGCGGCACGGTGACAGCCACGCCGTTCCAGAGCAATACCGCGCAGACCTTGCAGAACCTTGCACAGCAAGCCGTGCGTTCGGCGGCCAACCGCCCGGGCACGGTCACCATCAACCAGGGCACCATCCTGTATGTCTACGTCGCCAAAGATGTGGACTTCAGTGGCGTGGTCGCTCGTTTCTAACGTACAGGCGACATAGAGAAGATGGACGACGGCGCGATCGCACAGGTTTCGAACGAATTCCTGGAGTACCAGTACGAGGTACTGGGTATCCGGGAGTTCATGGCATCCCCGGATGTCACCGAAATCTGCATCAACAAGCCCGGAGAGCTGTACCTGGAAAGCCGGGGCGGCTGGCAGCGCGTCGAGGTGCCCACGCTCAATTTCGAGCGTGCGCGCCAGTTCTGTACCGCCGTGGTGAACGAAAGCAACACCGGCCAGCGCATCACCGATACAGATCCGGTGGTGTCGCTGACCTTCCCCACCGGCCAGCGTGCGCAGTTCGTGATTCCGCCGGCCTGCGATGCGGGCAAGGTGTCGATCACCATTCGTTTGCCCTCCAAGCAGACCAAGACGCTGGCGCAGTACCAGGAAGACGGTTTCTTCAACGAAATCCTGGAGAACCCACCCGGCATCAGCGACAGCGATCGCGAATTGCTGGACCTGCGCGGCGAGCGCCGTTATGCGGATTTCTTTCGCCAGGCGGTACTCAAGAAGAAGAACATCGTCGTCTCCGGCGCCACCGGCAGCGGCAAGACCACCTTCATGAAATCGCTCGTGCACCACATCCCGGCGGAAGAGCGCCTAGTCACCATCGAGGACGCGCGCGAGCTGTTCATCGACCAGCCCAACGTGGTCCATCTGCTGTATTCCAAGGGCGGCCAGAGCACCAGCAACGTCACCGCCAAGAGCTGCATGGAAGCGTGCCTGCGCATGAAGCCGGATCGCATCATCCTGGCCGAGCTGCGCGGCGACGAATCGTTCTACTTCATTCGCAACTGCGCCTCCGGCCATCCGGGTTCGATCACCAGCTGTCATGCCGGCAGCACCGAACAGACCTGGGACCAGCTGGCGCTGATGGTGAAAGCTTCCAACGAGGGCTCGGGGCTCGAATTCGACACGATCAAGCGTCTTTTGATGATGACCATCGATATCGTGGTGCACATCAAGGCACATGCCGGCCGGCGTTATATCACCGGCATCGATTTCAGCCCCGGCCGTTTCCTCGCCGACCACCGGCAAGCGGCCTAGCGGAGAAACACGATGATTGCTGGGATGGAAATGATGGCCTGCCCCAACCTCTCGGTTCCTGCCGAGGTGATGCAGCACATCGTCAACGTGGAGTCGGGCCAGAACCCGTACGCGATCGGCGTGGTGGGCGGCCAGCTCGTGCGCCAGCCGCAGAACTACGGCGAGGCCGTAGCCACCGCGCAGATGCTCGAGTCGAAGGGCTACAACTATTCGCTCGGCATCGCCCAGGTCAATCGCAACAACCTGGCCAAATATGGCCTGGATTCCTATGACAAGGCGTTCTCGACCTGCGGCAACCTGGCTGCCGGATCGCGCATCCTGGCCGAGTGCTACAACAGTGCCGGCGGCGATTGGGGCAAGGCCTTCAGCTGTTACTACTCGGGCAACTTCGTCACCGGTTACCGCACCGGCTATGTGCGGAAGGTTTTCGATTCGATCAACCGCGCCGCTCTGCTGGCGGACAGCCGTGTGACAGCATCGCCTATCCAACTAGTCGGCGACGCTTCGGTCAATCCGCGCACCAGCCCATTGCCGGCAGCCAAACCTGTCAGCGCCGCCGCGATTGCCAAAGTGCAAGTTCCCGCCGAGTCGAACGGCGCCGCCTATCGCGTGGCGATTCGCAGCTCATTGATCGACACCGCGCTGAACTCGCTGGTTTCGCCGGCGGTTGCCGCTGCGGCCGGCGTCGAACCGGCCAGTGCGCAGGATGCGCCACCGGCGGGTGCCGTATCGCCCGAACTGCAACAGCAGGCGCAGGCACTCGGAGGCAATCCGCAGAACGCAGCCAGCACGCCTAATGGGCTGCAACAGATGATGCAACAGGTGCAGCAAGCCAATTACGGCAGGGCGCCCGCACAGGCAGCCGCAGGTGCCAACGGTCTGCAACAGATGATGCAGCAGGTGCAGCAAGCCAACTATGGCAATCAACCGGCTCAAGATCCGTACGCCCAACGTGTACAGGCCACTGTCGCCGGCGCCGCCGGCTCGCAACAGACGCAGGCTCCTCCCGGCGTATCGCCCGCGATGCAACAGCAATTAGCTGCTATCGCTGCCGCGCAAGCGGCCGAACAGCAGCAAGCCGCATCGAACGACATCTACGAACCGCAGGTACGCGGCCCCAACGATCCGATCCAGCCGGCCGCCCAGGCAGGCATGGCACCGCCGCAGGGACAAGCCGCCCAGCCCGCGCAGGATCCAGCCAAGCTTCAACAGCAACAGGGATATCGCGACGATGCCCTGGTGTTCTGACCACTTCTACCGCATCGGCGCTGCCGCGCCGACGACGGAAAACGTTTCGCGCAGCGGGAGCCTGTCACCTGCTGCGTGGGCCTTCGGGCCGCAAGGCTGTCGCACGACGTCGCTCGCGGCAGCGCATAAAAGCCGGCTGCGTACCGCGCAGCTTTTTCGATGACGCGGCGGTCGCAAGCGTAGCCGCACTGTTAAAGAACTACTTGAGAGGGAAACCTGAGATGAACCTGAAACCCGAGACCACCAAGCGCCTGCTGAACTTCATGATCATGGGCACCGTGCTGTGCCTGATCGCCATGCCGGATCTGGCTCTGGCCTTCCAGACGAATCCGTCCTTCACGGATACCGGCAACAAAGTCTGCGGCTTCTTCGGTAACGTCAACAACATCCTGAACATGTCATCGATCGCCGTCGTGACCGCTGCTGTCGTGTTCTCCGGCTATCAGATCGCCTTCGCACACAAGCGCCTGAGCGATGTGTCTTCGGTGCTGATCGGCGGCGTGATGATCGGTGCGGCAGGCCAGGTAGCCAAGATGGTTATCGGCGACACCGGCCAGCAGTGCTCCTCGACCACCATGGTCATTCAGCACCTGATCGACGTCTATGCATAAGAACGCCATGTTTCGCGGCTGCACGCGCCCGCCGATGTTCATGGGGGTGCCTTACGTGCCCTTCTTCTTCGGCGCGGGTGCGTGCTTGTTGTTGGCGATGTACACCAACGTGTTCTATCTGATCCTGTTGCCGATCGTCGTGTTCATCATGCGCCAGATGGCCAAGCGCGATGAGCTGATTTTTCGGCTGCTGAGCCTGCGCCTGCAATTTCGCACGCGCGTGCGCAACATCCGGGAGAACGATGGCATGTGGGTATTCACTCCCAATGCGCACCGCGAACCTGGTAGCAGGCCCAAGCTGTAAACGAGGCAAAGATGCCCCCGGCAAGGTTGCCGGGCGGTTCTTCTGATAACGACGGTATCCACATCATGTTCAACCCAGACGCCCCCATTAGTGAGTTCATTCCGATCTCCACCCATGTATCGCCCACGGTCCTCAAGACCACCGGCGGCGATTTTCTGATGGTGTGGCGTCTGGGTGGTTTACCGTTCGTCGGCCGCGAGGAATGGGATCTAGAGCATCGTCATAACAGCTTCAATCGCATGCTGCAGACACTGCGCGCTCCCGACTTCGTCAATGTCGCCTTCTGGGTGCATGACATCCGCCGCCGTGGGCGACTGCGGGACAACAGCCGCTTCAGCCAGAAGTTCAATCAGCAGATGTCCGATGCGTACTACAACGCGCTTTCGGCACAGAAGCTCATGCAGAACGAGCTGTACCTGACCATGCTTTATCGTCCGATCGTCAGCGGCAAGCGCTTTGTCGAAAAATCGAGCGACGTGGCCAAGCTCGAAGCCGAACAGTTGCAAGCCATCGCCACCATCCAGGAACTGGCCGGCAACGTCGAGGCCGTACTCAAGGACTATGCGCCCAATCGCCTGGGCATGTACGAGGCGTCGAACGGTATCGTGTTCTCCGAAGTGCTGGAGCTCTATGGCTACCTGCTCAACCGCATCGACGAGCCCGTACCGGTGCTCAAAGCGCCGGTGTACGACTACCTGCCGGTGAGCAAGCAGCGCTTCTCGGCCAAGACAGGCGACTACGTGCTCACCACGCCAACCGGCGTGAACCACTTCGGTGCCATCCTGAACATCAAGGAATACACCGATGGTACCTACCCAGGTATCTTGAACGGTCTGAAGTACCTGGATTTCGAATACGTCGTCACCCACTCGTTCAGTCCCATGGGCCGCCATGACGCACTCAAGGCGCTGGAACGCACCAAGGGCATGATGGTCTCCTCCGGCGACAAGGCCTTCAGCCAGATCGCCGAGCTTGACCAAGCCATGGACCAACTCGCCTCCGGCAACTTCGTGCTCGGCGAATACCATTTCACCATTGCCATCTACGCACCCAGCCAAGAGGTGCTTTCACAACAGATCGCCGCGACCCGTGCCGAGCTATCCAACGCTGGCTTCGTATCGGTCAAGGAAGATCTCGCCGTGACTTCTGCGTTCTATGCGCAGTTGCCCGGCAACTGGAAATACCGCACACGCCTGGCGAATGTCAGCTCGCTGAACTTCCTGGGTCTATCTCCCCTGCACAACTTCGCAACTGGCAAGAAAGAAAATAACCCGTGGGGCGATTGCGTCACCACGTTGCAGACCACCAACGGTCAGCCGTATTACTTCAACTTCCATGCCACCCACCCGGCCGAAAACTCCCTCGGCGAGAAAGCCATCGCCAATACCATGGTGATCGGCAAGTCCGGCACGGGTAAAACCGCACTGATCAATTTCCTGCTCAGCCAGGTACAGAAGCTCAAGCCCTCGCCGACGATCTTCTTCTTCGACAAGGATCGCGGCGCTGAGATCTTCGTACGTGCCTGCGGCGGCAATTACCTGGCCCTGGAAAACGGCAAGCCGACCGGCTTCAACCCGTTCCATTGCGAACGCAACGAAGCCAACGTGCAGTTCCTGGCCGACCTGATCAAGGTACTGGCGGGCAAGAGCGTGTACTCCTCGCGCGAAGAAGAAGACATCTTCCGCGCGGTGGAGAACATGCTCGACACCCCCATGCACCTGCGCAACATGACGAACTTCCAGAAGAGCCTGCCCAATATGGGCGACGACGGCCTGTTCGTGCGCATGCGCAAATGGACCGCCGGCAACTCGCTGGGCTGGGTGTTCGACAACCCGGTCGATACCATCGATCTGCAGAAAGCCAACATCATCGGCTTCGACTACACCGATATCATCGACAACGCCGAAGTGCGCGCGCCGGTGATCAACTATCTGCTGCATCGCCTGGAAGACCTGATCGACGGCCGCCCGCTGATCTACGTGATGGACGAGTTCTGGAAGATTCTGGACGGCAAGGGCGGCCTGAAAGAATTTGCCAAGAACAAGCAGAAGACCATCCGTAAACAGAACGGCCTGGGCATCTTCGCTACGCAAAGTCCCGAAGATGCATTGGCCAGCGACATCGCCTCTTCGCTGATCGAGCAGACCGCGACAATGATCCTGCTGCCCAATCCCAACGCCAGCCGCGAAGACTATATCGAGGGGCTGAAACTCACCGATGCCGAATATCAAGTGGTCGTTAGCCTCGACGAGCGCTCGCGCTGCTTCCTGGTGAAGCAGGGCCACTCGTCCTCGGTATGCCAGCTCAACCTGCGCGGCCTGGACGATGCGCTCTCGGTGATTTCCGCATCTACCGACAACATCGAAATCATGCATCAGGTGCTGGAAGAGCGCGCCCACGCACTCAACGTCAAGACCGACGATCTACGCCCGGAGCAATGGCTGGAAGCCTTCTACGAAAACCGTAAGGGCAGCGGCAAGCGCAAGCCCACATCCGAGCAGCGCCCGTCGCGCTCGGCGGCCATGTGATCGGAAAAGCATCAAGGAGTATCGCGATATGAACCTCACAAGCCCCCGCAAGCACCTTCGCAAGGCCGGTCTTGCCATCGCCCTGGCTGGCCTTGTCTCCCTCTTCGGCATGGGCACGGCGCAGGCGCAATGGATCGTCAACGATCCGACCACACTGGCCAAGCAGATCGAGGAGTACGGCAAGGAGTTGGAGCGCTGGCAGCGCACTGTGTCGCAGTACGAGCAGACGTTGCAGCATTATCAGCAGCAGCTGATCAATCTACCCAAGCTGTCGTTGCCGATGCCGCAGTTCAACATCGCCTTCAGCAAGCGCGACCAAATGGATGGCGTGCAGGAAAATTGCCCCAGCCCCAATAGCGGAGGCGGCATCGGTGGGATCATCGAAGGGCAGCTACAAAACTTCATCCCCGGCGGACAGAGCATCGCGCAGCAGCAGCAGACTATCTGCTCGATGATGATCCAGGCACAGAACGCCAAGTACAACGCCACAGTCGACGCGCTCACTCAAATCAAGACCTATCAGGATCAGATCAACAAGATCGAGGAACAGCGTGACAACACCGGCACCAGCGAGGGCAATCTGGCGGCCAATAACAACGAGATATTGCGCTACATCGCGCGTATCGAGACCACTTACCAGAACTATCAAACCAACATGGTCGCCTATGACGGCTACATCGACGGCCTGAAGATCCATCAACAAGGCCTGGCCAAGCAGGCCATGAAGGGACAGAACCTGCTCGGCACTCTGGTTGAGACTGCGACCTTGAAGGCCGCGCTGACCATCGGCAACTGAATCACTACGACAGGGAGCCCAGTCGCGGTTTCCGGCTTATACAGGACGGACGGTAAATGCCAAACATAGGCGATTTTGTCTATTTCTCCCTGATCTACGACTTTCTGAATCAGAAGGTCGAGCAGGTCGGCCTGGATCTCATGAATCGCATGATGACCTGGGCGTCGGTGATCGCGCTGACCCTTGTGACCCTCTGGGTGCTGATCCAGGGCTATCGTATGATGACGGGCCAGTCGCGCGAATCGATGATGCATGTCGTGGCCAACGCGGCCAAGATCGCGTTGATCGTAACCGCCGCGACCACCATGTCTTTTGTCGGCCGCGACCTGCATCAATACCTGACGGTGGATCTGGGCAAAGAAATCAACTCCCTGTTCACCGGCGACGATACCTCGCCGCAGGATGCCATCGACAAGAACCTAGCGCTCACCCAGCTCGCGCTTTCGGCGATCGATTCGGTCGACGTTGTCAAAGGCGACGAAGAAGCGCTGGCCGATAAAACCAAGGCTCAGTTGATCGCCGGCTTCGGCCAGGCCAGTCCGCCCATGGCCGCTGGCGCCATGCTGTTGCTCTACCAGTTCACCATGGCCATTTTTATCGGCCTAGGGCCGCTGTTCATTCTCTGCCTGATCTTCGACCAGACCAAGGAACTGTTCCGCCGCTGGCTTCTGTACGGCATCGGCACGCTGTTCTCGATGGCCGCGCTGAATGTCGTCATGTCGATCGCACTGGATGTCACCTCGCGCGTGGCGGGCGCCCTGTTCGTCGACAAGATCGCCTCCGGCTTCCTCGACATCGGCACCAGCGGCCTGACCAGCGAAGCTATGCAGACCGGCGGCATCGGCCTGCTCATGACGGTGCTCATCATCTCGGTTCCTCCACTGGCAGCGATGTTCTTCCAGGGCACCGCCGGCAACTTCATGACGTATTCGGCTTGGCAGGGGAACAATAGACCGGGTGCGGGTGGGCAGCCGCCTGGGTCTTATGGCGGCAGTCATACATCAAGATCCAACCAACAAAGTAACGATCGCGATTTTGGCTCCTCAAGCACTACCGCTCAGCTCAACGCAAATAGAGTTGTTGGCAATACCCCTCCGCCTTCTCAAGATGTCATCAGGAAACAAAGTAGCTAGCGCATGGCGTCAACAATATCGACTCGGAACGCTGACATGAAACTCGTTTTGCTTTTTATAGCCATGTTACTCATGGGCAATCTGGCTCACGCAGAAGGTAATTGCCCTCCTGGTTACGCACCGTCAGGAGTTGGCCCGGGAGGAGTCCAAGGATGTGCGCCTTTACCGGGTGCCAATTCATCAGGCAAAGCGGAGCAAGGTGGAGTTTGGGAGGATCGATTCGGAGCTGTAGCGACTGATCCTCACCTGGCGATACTCGGCTCCTCTCACAACATGGACAGCAGAAGGCAAGCGGAGAACTCGGCTCTTGCGGACTGCAAATCGCAGGGGGGCCTGAGTTGCAAACTTGATGGCTGGTATCGAAACGGGTGTGCAGCGATGGTTGCTGGGCATGGTGGCTATTCCACTTCGACCGCGGACAATCAGGACACTGCTATCGATAAAGCCATGAAGGATTGTCAAGCTGGCGGATATACGAATTGTCACGTCTATTACACTGGCTGCAGTTCACCGCAACGGGTTCGTTAGCAACCAAAGGAATTTCGGCGGACAATATAGGCCATGTGGAAAGAGTAGGAATGCTTAAGAATTACGCACCTTGGATAACTCTCTTGCAAAGCCGCTGCGCATTTATGGCTTTGCTTTGTGCTTGTTTGTTTGTAGCAAGTAGACCGATCTCCGCCGAAGGTGGCTGCCCCGTGGGATATGCGCCGTCCGGCGTTGGTCCAGGAGGCGTCCAAGGTTGTGCGCCGCTCCCCGGAGCTAGTTCTCCGGATAACGCCACACAGGCCGGCGTTTGGGCAGATCGATATGGTGCCGTAGCAACTGATCCGCACCTGGGGATACTTGGTACATCCAAGAGCATGGAGAGCCGCAGCTTAGCGGAGAAAGCAGCGCTTGATAGCTGCAAATCACAAGGTGGCCTTGGCTGCAAAGTAAATGCTTGGTATCGAAATGGGTGTGTTGCCATGTCTTCTGGAGACAACGCGTATGCCGTCAAATCTGGACCCGACCAAAACACCGCCACTAAGGCTTCGATGGATAGTTGCCAATCTGACGGCACCACGGGCTGTCATGTCTACTACACCGACTGCAGTATGTCCCAACGAGTCCGTTAACAGCTAAAGGATCCTATGCCGGCAACATCGGCCACATGGAATAAATAGGAATGCTTAAGAATTACGCGCAGCGGTTTGCTCCATTTCAAGGCCACCTCATGAGGCAGGCCTTGCTTTGCGCTTGCATGTTTTTGGCAAGCAAGCCGACCTCTGCTGAAGGGGGTTGTCCCTCAGGATATGCACCGTCGGGTATTGGCCCAGGTGGGGTGCAAGGTTGTGTGCCGCTCTCAAGCAATAAATCGGGTAACGCCGAGCAAGGCGAGGTATGGGAAGACCGTTATGGAGCCATTGCTACCGACGACGTCGCAGGTCTTGTTGGCACTATCTACCGAAATGCCCAGTCGCAAGGCGGCGGAAAAGTCAGCCGTAGCGGATTGCCAAAATCAAGGCGGCAAGCGATGTGAAAGTCGCGCCTGGTACCGCAATGGTTGCGGCTCTATGGCTGCGGGAAATAGAAATTACTCTGTAAACACCGCTCAAACTCTTGATGAAGCAAAAGCAATAAGTCTAAGGAACTGCACAGCTCAAGGCGACAATACCTGCAAAATTTTCTATTCAAACTGCGCATCTCCGCAGCGCATCAGATAGCCACAAGGATCGTAGAGTCACCCGATGATCAGCAGATTTCTTCTAACACTCACCTTCCTCTCTGCCAGCATTGTTGGTGCTGCTTCTGTGCATGCTCGTCCGGAAGGACAACCACTTCCGGCATCGGTAGCCAAACTGGCCGGCGTGCAGTGCGATCACAAATCCGAGGGTTGGAGCTACGAGTGCACCTACCAAGGCTATGTGATCAGCGCCGACGACCGTGCCTGTGACGGCGCCGACGATGCGATGTATGGCGACTTGGGCTTGAGCGGCAACAAATCGCATATCGCCCTGCTGGATAAGTTTCCGCAGGGTGGAAGCACAGTGGCCGAGGCGGCGGATCGGCAATTCATCTGCGTCAGCGCGAAGGCCAAGCGCGCTTCGCCGTATGACGTCTGGTACTACGTAGTGGCCATTCCAGTGGCCAGCGTGAAAGCTTGCAAGAACAACAGCAACTGCGGCGCGCCGGGCGATCTGCCCGTCAAGCTGACCAAACAGGGGACTGGGCAGCCCTGCCACTTGACCGCGCAAAAGCGCTACGCGGGCGATTGCGCCGCGGGCTGGGTCAATGCGGCCGAGGTCGATCTTTATTCGATGGGGCTTTGAAACATTGATGTAGTCGCTAGCGGGAGGCTATATGAGTCGTGAAATCCTCGAGGAGGCGTTTCGCCATTTCGAGCTTGAAGGAAGGCGCTACGAGTACGGGCGCGGCGATATGCGGCTGCGCAACGGGCCGAACGGCGCACTGACCGACCCGAGCCGTACCGAGCAAGATCTGGACGGCGACGGACGCCGCGGCGTGGATTGTTCCTCGCTGGTCTGGCGCGGGCTTCACAATGCCGGCTACGACGTCGGCGAAACGCCGTTCACTACGAGCAAGCTGTTCCAGGGCAATACCATTGAGCCTTATGCACGCCAGCACTTCGATGTGGTCCCGGCGGCCGAAGCCAGTCGCGACAACGGCGGCTTGCAGGAAGGCGACATCATCTTGTTCAGCGGGCGGCATGGGCAGCATGTCGGTATTTTTCGTGGCTACGATGCGCAGGGACATATCCAGTTCTACGGTTCGCAGGTGAGCACGGGCCCGGCGCTGGTCAACCGGGGAACGGAACCTGGCGGCTACTGGAACGGTGACGATTTCCATATCGTCGGCGCCTTGCGCGCGAAGCCCGAATTCCAGGTGCGCGAGCCGATGCATGGCCGCAACAACGAAGAGATCGTGCCGCTGCTGCCACCCGGCCATCATGCGCCGCACGGCAACGAGGGAGCTCCGCACACCAGCCGCCGCGGCGTTGCCGCGCGCGGTGACGGCACGCTCGAACGTGGCGACGTGAGCGATGCCGTGCGCGATATGCAGGGCAAGCTGGCGCACCTGGGCTATCGTCAGGCCGATGGCCGGCCGCTGCAAGCCGATCGCGAGTACGGCGCGCAGACGTTCGCGGCCATCCAGCAATTCCAGCGCGATCATCATTTGAAGCCCGACGGTATCGCCGGACCGCAGACGCTGGCAGCCCTGCAACGCCAGGTGCAGACGTATGACGCCGCTCGCGCTACGGCACCGGGCGAAGCACGACCGCAACTCAACGAGACAGCGCACCCGGATCACGCCATGTATCGCCAGGCACTGGAAGGCGTGCACCGCCTGGATGCTCAGCATGGCCGCCCTTCCGGCAGCCACAGCGAGAACCTGGCCGCCGCGCTTACGGTCGCCGCCAAGCGCGACGGCTTGCGCGAGATTCATCACGTGATCTTGAACGAGGATGCCAGCCACGCCTATGCGGTACAGGGCGACCTGCACTCCCCGCTCAAGCAACTAGCCAGCGTACCGACCGCGCAAGCGGCAAAGACGCCCGTAGCCGACAGCAACGCGTCGCTGGAGATCCTCAACCGTCAGCTCGACCAGCAACAGACAGCCCAGGAGCGGCGCGGGCATTTCCTCGAGCTGATCGGTGAACTGCGTGCCGAGCGCGCAGCCGAGCGGGAAGCCCATCACCGCGCCCATCATCCACATGTCTAGCGTTTGACAGTGACGACTTTGAAGAGAAGGAGAGACTCATGAAAAAGCTGTTTCTGCTCGCGCTCTTGCTGACCACCAGTTACGGTGTGGCGGCGCAGGGCGTGTATATTCCGATTCCGTACTACGGCAACGATCCGTTCACCTTCTGCACGCTCGGCTGGCCACCGGACTGCTGGGCACCGATCGATCCGGCTCTGGGCACATTCACCATCACCGACCCGGAATGCTACAACCCGACTTCGTCGGCGTTGTACGTGGCGATCTGTCCGGCTGCGTTTACGGGCGCGGCGGTGATGCCAAAGGTCGATTCGCGCAAGCGTCCGGTGGCTATCGGTTAAGTGTTATCGGAAATCTTGGATAACTGCGTCCTACTCGTCATTCCAGCGAGCCCCCAAAGAGGGGCTACGGCTTCTGCCGGGGTGGCGATGGGGACGCGGTTATTCGGGATTTCTCTCTTTCAAGGAATACTCATGACTTCCAGGTTTGCCCTCGCTGCCGTCCTGTTGGCCGCGACTGTTTCGATGTCGGCTATCGCCGCTGACGCGCCGCATCTGTGCGGTGCCACGGATAAAGTCGTTTTCTCTTGCCCGCTGGCCGGCGGCAAGAAGACGGTATCCCTTTGCGCCGGTACCGACGGTGCCATCCGCTACGCCTTTGGCCAGCCGGGCAAGATCGAGCTGACGCATCCTTCCGAGGCGCAGGACGCACCGCTTTCGCGTACGCACCTGAGCTTCGGCGGCGCCAGCGGCGGCGCGGCCTATGCCTTCGACAAGGGCGGCTATCAGTACATCGTTTACTCGATTTCCGGTACCGGTATGGATCGCGGTGGTGTAGTCGTCCGGCGCGACGGCGAGGTCAAAGCGGCCCGCGACATGCAATGCCAAGCCGGCAAGATCACCAACACATCCGATGAACAGGTCATCGACCAGACGCTGAAACTCAAGAGCGATCCGGAGATTCAATCGCACGGATTACCTACGACGCACTAATCGAGGCGCCCAGCGCGTAGCTCGATTGCAGATAAGGAGTTCCAAGCTATGTCTTCCAAAGAGAACGCCGATTTCCTGCTCCAGCAGGCCCAGGCCCACGGTATTACCGATCCGCGCCAATTGGCTAACTTCATGGGGCAGATGCAGGTGGAGTGCGGCGGCTTTTCGCACATGGACGAGAACCTCAACTATTCCGGTTCCCGACTGCTTGCGGTATTCCCCGGCCGTAACGGCATGAATACCGAGGCCGAAGCCAACCGCGTTGCAGCTGGCGGCCCCGAGGCCATCGCCAACCAGATCTATGGCGGCGCCTGGGGTAAAACCAATCTGGGCAATACCGAACCTGGCGATGGCTGGCGCTTTCACGGCCGCGGCTATGTGCAGCTCACCGGACGCGCCAACTACGAAGCCATGGGGCGCGAACTGGGCCTGGATCTGGTCAACCATCCCGAACTCGCCGCCGATCGTGAAGTGGCGGCACGTATCGCCCTGCGCTATTGGGACGACCGGGTCGTGCCGCACGGTCACCAGACCGACGTGCGCGGCGCCACGATCGATATCAACGGCGGCACCAATGGCCTCGCCGATCGCCAGGCCGCAGCCGCGTCATGGCAGCACAAGCTCGACCAGGGTTATACCCCCGGTCAGCCCGAGCCGGCTGCCAGCCGCTCGCAGTCGAGCGGCGCGCCAGCGAACGCCACACCCGAAAGCACTCGTCACCTGCAGCAGTTGCTCAACCAGCAAGGCATCCGCGATGCTTCTGGCCACGCACTGACCGTCGACGGCGATTATGGCGCGCGTACACGGGCTGCCGTGGAGACATTCCAGCGTCAACAGCATCTGCATGTCGACGGCATCGCCGGCCCGCAGACCATGAGCAGGCTCGAAGCGCTATCTCACCAGCAGCACCCGACGCATCCCGCACATCCGGCACCGCAGCAACCCGGTCACCCGGCTACCCCATCGCCAACCGGCGCAACGCGCATGGATCAGCCCGGACACCCGGACCACGCCATCTACGAACAGGCCCTGGCCGCCGTACACAAGCTCGATGCCCAGCACCATCGTACACCCGATCAGAACAGTGCCAATCTGGCCGCTGCGCTGACTGCCGCGGCAAGAAACGAAGGCATGACCCGGATCGATCGGGTGACATTGAGCGAAGACGGTTCGCGCGCGTTCGCCGTGAGCGGCGATATGAACTCGCCGCTCAAGCAGGTCGCCGGGGTGCAAACTGCGCAAGCGGTGAATACGTCGATCGCACAGAGTACCCAGGCTTTGCCGCAGGGTGCGCCAGCGCAACCGGGCGCGCACGCACCGAACCAACAACACGAGGCGCAAGCTCCCGTGCGCGCTTCGCCATGAGGCGCACATCATGAGTCGACCAGGCATGCGCCGCGCTT
>NZ_DATCRY010000003.1:0-28246 GCF_036568765.1 Dyella sp.
CCGCCAGTGAAGATCGTCGCGATCTCACCGAAGCCAAGCCAGGTAGCTTCCATCTGCGGCACCAGCACCATGGCGGGCAGCTTGAGCAGCACGGCCCAGAGCAGCAGGAAGATTGCCAGCACGCGCGAAGCGACCCGGACCGTGCCGGAAAACAGCAGCCCCAGACCGGCAACTATCTCCAGAATGGCGGTGGTATAAGCCAGAACGCTGCGACCGGGCAGATGCGCGATCGGAATACGTTGCCATTGCAGAGCGAAATCGCCGTAGATCAGGCCGAGGATACCCAGTGCCATCATGCTTGCTGCAAACAGCGCGCGTGGAGTGCCTTCTGTCACGATAAGGCGGGTGGGAACGCCGGCCAGGCCGGTATCGCGCGAAATCGTGCTGTTCATGGTGTTTCGGGTCTCCCTCGGATTGGCGCTCATTGGAAAGCGTTTTCCGCACAGGAAAATAGAGCCAATTTATCGAGACGACGGCATGCCAATACCTCTCCGCACGGTCGAGGCCGCGTGCACATATGTCGTCGCGATCGCCAGCGAATCTGCACGGTAAGCAAACCCATGGCAGGAGACCATGCTGTCCGGGCCCTCGAAAGGAGCATGCATCATGAGCGAAGCAGATCGGTTCGGCGGTAAAGGCGGCGATGGTCGCCGCCTCAATCTCACCCCGCCCGACGAGCAGCAGGTGCCGCGACGAAGCGAGACTCAGGAGTCGCCTCATCACGGCTTCGATGACCGGGATGGCAAAGCCTTACCCGCCGACCCTCATATGATCGACGACGAGCCGCGGGTTGGCGGAAGTTACCAGAGCGGCGGTCGCGGGCTGGACCGTGAAGTCCTGGATGTCGAACGCAAGAACAAGGAAAGCGGCGGGAGCTGGAAGAGTCCGCGCGCGCCGCGAGGTGCGCGCGATCCGGCGCCCGGTGCGCCGATCAATCGTCGCCGCTGAACGAGATCAGTGCTGTTCGGTTTCTTCCGGTGCAGCGTCGCCGGCTTGCACGGCGAGCGGCCGTGCATCGTTGACCAGATGCATAAGGAAGCGGCCGGGCTGCTCCTGCATCACCATATGCGATGAATCCTCGAACCAGACCAAGCGTTTGGAAGGGGCGTCGAGCGTAGCGAACCATTGTGCGGTCAGTTCGTGAGATACGGCGTAGTCGTGCCGGCCTGTGAAGAGCAAGACGGGACAGCCGAAGTGCGTGTCGTGGGTAAAGTCGACTCGGGACAGCGGAACGAGCAAGTGTTGGAAAGTTAAGGCGCTGCCTTTGTCGATTGCGTCGAGATCCTGATCGGTATATTCCGGTGCTAGCTGTTCGATGTCGACGCCGAAACCGAAATCATGACGTCCGTATGCCAGTCCGCCGTAGTATGTCAGCCACTGATGCGTAGTGTTGAGCTTGTCGCGTTCGAGCGTACCGTCGGGCGCCGGGTAAGGGGCGATCTTCTCCAGTTGCTCCACGGCTTTGTCGTTGTGTGCCGCTTTGGCTTGATCCAGTGCGAAGCGATAGCCGATGGCTTCGCTCTTGACGGTGTTTACCATCTGGCCGACGCCGATATAAGCGTAGAACCAGTCCGGATGCCGCTGCGTCAGGCGCACGCCCAGCACGGTACCCCACGAGTGACCGAGCAGGAAGATTTTCCGCTTGCCGTAAGTCTTGCGTAGATAACTTACGACAGCTTCGGCGTCGTCCGTCATCTGATCGATGGTCAACGTCGGTCCGATCGTTTTCGGATCGTTTGCCAGGTAAGTCTTCCCGCTGCCGCGCTGATCCCATTGCACGACGGTGAAATAATCTTCCCATGGTCGTTGGAAGCTATAGGCCATCGGCATATCCGGAGATGCCGGGCCGCCATGGAGGAACAGCAGGATCGGATTGCGTGCATCGTTGCCACGAATCGAAAGCCATTGCTCGGTGCCGTTCACCGGAATCTTGGTCAGCGTATCGATGCCGCGCGGGCTGACGATCTGACGTGACTCGGCAATGATGCTCCGCGCTTCCTGCCGCGTGGACGGCTTGATATCGCCATCGGCATGGGCGCCTGCGGCGGCAATGGCAAGTGCTATCAGGCAGGGCAACGATTTCATGCGTTTCATGCAGAGATGTTCCGAACATTCATGAGGGCAGGGCGGAGCAGCAATTCGCGGGCCAAGCTTGCTGCATCGAGGTTCTCATCGGCGTGGACCTGCCGAAGGCAGTGACCGCGGACAGTGAAAAATGTCCGCGGACTGTATCCATGGCGATGTTTTGCGCAAGTTTATGCGAGGAAAACTGTCGCGCAGCGAGCCATAATATGGAGCTATGATGCCGCCAAAATCATCTCAAGGAGTCTCCGATGCGCGGCACACTCACGGTATTGGCGCTGGCCCTGTTGCTGCCGCTAGGCGCGGCCGCGCAGGAAACAAGCACGGCTTCGGCGGCTGAGATTCCTACCGACAAAGATCTGGCCAATACGCGTTGCATTATCGGCGAGGAAAAATTTCTTCCGTCCGATTATTACTACTGCCTGGCCGCGCAGAGCTACGGGCAGAAGAAGTATCGGTATGCCGTGCAGTTTTTCAAGGACGCGGCAGGTTGGGGTAGCAAGCAGGCGCAGTATGTCCTCGGTGTAATGGCGCTCAATGGCGATCATCAGCCGGTAGATCGTGCTCTGGCTCTGGCGTGGCTCTCGCTTGCCGCAGAACGGCCGGGCTCGCGCTTTGCCGGGCCTTATAACGAGGTGCTCAAGCAATCTACCCCGCGCGAGCGCGATGCGGCGAAAGCGTTGTTGGCGAAGATGGCGCCGGTGTATGCAGACGCCACGGCGGCTGCGCGCGCCGAAGCACGTTATACCGGTGGCTTGGCGTTGCTCAGGAATAGTACCTATTACTGCATGGCGGGCATGTGGGAGCCTGGACGTGAGCCGTCGGTGGACAATGCGTCGGATGGTTCGTCGTGCCCCCATGTCGAGGTTTTGGCTGCGCAGTTGGACAAGACTGCTGCGGAGGTGTTCGAAGGATGGCAGGGGCATGTCGCGGTCGGAGCGTTGCAGCCGGTGAATAAGCCCTGATATGGGACGCCGATGCCCGCCTGTGGCGGAGACAATAAGAACCGAGGTTATCTGAGTTTCCCGTCGATTACGCCGCGCGTTTGCGAAGGCGACCATGGCCGAAGATGGCGGAGTTCTAGCCGCTGGCGGGTTCGGGCAAGGAGGTCGAGTCAGGTAAATCGGACGCGCTCTGGCGTTGCTCCGCCTGGACAGCATGCGAGCTGGGCGCGCCGTCGCCGGTGCCGCTGGATTCGACCCTGTTGCGACCGCTGTGTTTTGCGCGGTAAAGCGCGCGATCGGCGTCCACCAGCAAGCGTTGCAAGTCGTGGCCGATCCGCTCGGTCGAGGAAATGCCGAAGCTAGCCGAAACAGCGACAAGGCGCTCGCCCATCTGCACGGGGATGGTGGCGATGGTCCTGCGCAGGTGTTCCGCTCGGTCGATCGCAGTCGCGATCGTACATTCAGGCAGCAGGATACCGAATTCCTCGCCGCCCAGGCGGCCGAACACATCGCTGGAGCGCAGGAAGGCACGGCATGCGCTTACCGCTGCCTGCAAGACCTGGTCGCCGACGGCGTGGCCGTAGGTGTCGTTGATCTGCTTGAAATGATCGAGGTCGATCAGGATCAGGCAACAATGCCGGTGACCGCGTTCGGCCTGGCGCAGGGCATGGCCGGCTTCCTCGACGAAATGTTGGCGGTTGAAAATCCCGGTCAATCCGTCCTGTCGCGCCAGGCGCATGAAGCGCAGCTGCGAACGTTTGATGCGATAAAGCAGTAGTGCGATCGATGCAAGCACGGTCACCAGCAGCAGAATATACAAGCGGCTGGTCTCTACCGCTTTATGATCCAGTGCGCGTTGCAGTTGCAGGATCTGGTTGCGCTTGTTCAGCGCTTCGACTTCCAGCTTGCGTGCCTTGAGCTGCTGATTGACGATCTGGAACGCCAGTGTGCGAGCGGTCACGTCATTCAGATAGCCCTTGTCGGCGGCCATGTACTTTTCGTGATAGTCCAGCGCGGCGGCGATGTTTCCGCGTTTGACTTCGATCTGATAGAGCAGCGAGTAGGCGGCGCTCAGCGGCTCGGTGTATTCGTTCTGAATTGCGCCCTCGACAACGGCCTGGGCGAATTTTTCGGTTTGCGCGATATCGCTTTGCTTCCAATAGGCCTTGGCTAGCAGTACGTTGTATTGCATGGTCAGCGCCGGATAGCGATAACCGAGGACGTCCCGATAGTGTTCCTTGAGGATGGCGATGGCTTGCTCGGGCTGGTTGCGCGTGATCTGCAGCGCGGCGATATCCGCACGCAGCGTATCGGCGAACAACGGTTCCTTGCCGATCAGGCAAGCATCGATGCCCTCCTGAAACGGTGGGTCGGCCGGCTGTGGAGAGCCGTTGCGGAAAGCTGCATGCAGCTTGAAGTAAAGCGCCTTGCAGTCGTTCTCGCCGGGAGGCAGGTCCTGCAGCATTTCTTCGGCATAGCCGATGGCCTGATCGTACTGCTCGGCGGCGATCAGTAGTTGTGCCGCTTCGCCCAACCCTTGATAGCGCGCTACTTTATCGGTGACCTCCGGCAGATCGTCGATCAGCTGGTTGAGATGGCGAAAAGCATCTTCGTAGCGATGGGCGATGCCCAGAATATTGATGATGGTCGCGTTGGCGCGGAAGCGCAGCGTCGCATCGTCGGAGCGCTCGATCACATCGTTGAGCAGCGCTCCGGCTTCCGGATACTGTCCGCTGAAAGCCACCTGCCACGCATGCAGGTATCGTAGTCGCCATTGCTGTATCGGGGTCAGTTTGCTCGCCTGGTTATCCAGCTGATTGAGCAGTTGCAGGAATTCGTCGTGACGCGAAGTTTTGATGCTGTCGGCGCGCTGCAATAGTTGCGATAGGTCTTCAGGCGTGAACACGGAGGCCTGCGCCGAGCCGAGGAGGCCCAGCGCAAGGAGGATGCCGTAGATCGAATGCCTGAGCATAGTCGCCTCGTGACCTGTCGGATCCGTCGACTCAGGATGTCGGCACGTACCGGGACTCGGGAATCTCTTCGTCCTCTTCGCCGTCTTCTTCTTCCTCTTCCACCGGCATCTGCACGATGAACATGGATTCGACGCCAAGAAATTTCTGCAATCGGGAAGGATCCTTGGTCAGGATAGCCGAACTCGCGGTCGCATCGACCTGTGCCTCGTCGAGGGCTAAGGCCAGTTCCGCATCGGAGCCGTTGCGCAGTGGCGCGCTACCGCCCATCCTTTCCAGAAATTCGATAATGCTGGACATAAAACTATCCCCTGATAGTTGCAATGACGGATGCTTGTGCGCGGGGGAGAAATCGCCGTACGACGCCTTAAGCGGGTGCAGCACGCCCTGGGATCCCCGCGTGTATGGCACACCCTTAAATTTTCCGCTCGCACTACGAATAGCACCGCCCGCAATCCGGCTTCCGGTAGGCCAGCTTGCATATCGTTATCCGCCGGCCGTCTATTTGGGTTCGCGACCGGTCAAGCGCACATCATATCGCCTTATGGATCATTATTTCGACGATTTCAAAAGTAATAGGCCATAGGGATTTTGCTGTTTGAAATAGTCCGATGATTAGGCCAAAGACCCTAATTCGCCCAGCCGGGCTCGAATATCGTCGGCAGGGCGCATCGAGTAAGCCGGCGGCACGGCCAAGGTATCGCCCATACTCAGCTGCATGGTGGGCAATTCGGCCAGGGCCAGCCGTTCGATCTTTGGGGACTGAACGGGAAGCGTGGCAGCCTGATACAGGATGACCGTATGGTTGGGCGGATAGTCCCTGCACAGCAATTCCACAAGCAATTGCAGGTAGGCCGGGCGAGTGTCGAAACGCCGCGAACCGAGGTCGCCGGCCAACCCGACCTGCCAAAGCAGGAGCCAGGCGCTCGGGTCGATGCGGCGTCGGTAGAGCATGAACTGGCTGGTCTCGTAGTGCTGGCAGCCGAGCGCGCCGGGATCGATGCCAAGATCGGCATAGAGGCAATCGGACGAGGAGATGCCTGGTTCCATGTGGGCCGTATAGCCTTCGCGGCGCGCCTGAGCGATGGCCTTGTGCGGTGCCCAGGCAAACACGCCAGGGTGGCCATAAAAGGCGCCGCAGACGCGCTTGCCCCGGCGCACTTCAGTCAGCATCGTCTCCACCATCTTCCGATAGGTCCGCATACGGGGTATGTCAGGCCCGTACAGCGACTGCAAGCTGCGCACATCCGGATGCATTTTCTTTAGCCAAAGCTCCACTATCCCGTCGGAAACCCCGGCAAACACGACGTCGGCGGTTTCGATATGGCTGCGAGCCAACGGGCTGATATGCGAACCCAGGGTGATGCCTATGCCTACGCAGGCCAGGCTGCCCTTCGGTACTGCCAGGTCGTTCAATACGTTCTCCGTTCTTGCGGGCGACTGTAACCGGGACCGCCGGGTGGCGGAAGCGGCAGGTAAGCGAATGGCATATGGCCCAGGCGGGCGAATCGGTCATGCTCGCCCGGTTCTGTCCGTCATCCTCCATAGGGGTCCCCATGCGTCGAAGCTATCTGGTTTCCGCGATCGTCCTGGCACTTGCCAGCGCGTCGTCATTTCCCGCCGTCGCCCAGCCGGCCGTACCGGCGGTCGAGCAGGCGACTACCCAGTTGCCACGCACGGTGCGCCCGACCCACTACGATGTGGCCGTTGCGCCGCATGCCGATGCCTTAAGCTTCGATGGCAAGGTCACGGTGACCGTCGATGTGCTGGAATCCACCTCGAGCATCACGCTCAATGCCGTGGATATGAACTTCTCCGCAGTCAGCCTCACCCCGGTCAAGGGCAAGACATTGCCGGCACCGAAGGTTGCGGTCGATGCGGCCAACCAGACAGCGACCTTCACCTTTGCCCAGCCGTTGGCCAAAGGCAGCTACCAGCTGGCCATGACCTATACAGGCAAGATCGGCACACAGGCCAACGGTCTGTTCGCGCTGGACTACGACACCAAGACGGGCGGCAAGAAGCGCGCGCTGTACACCCAATTCGAAAACTCCGATGCGCGTCGGTTCATTCCTTCCTGGGACGAGCCTAACTACAAGGCGACCTTTGCCTTGCATGCGACGGTGCCGGCTACCCAGATGGCCGTTAGCAACATGCCTGTCGCTAAGAAGACCGATGCGGGCAATGGCTTGGTAACGGTCGACTTCCAGCAGTCGCCGAAGATGTCCACCTATCTTCTGTTTTTCGGCCTGGGCGATTTCGAGCGCGCGACTGCGGCGGCCGGTAACACCGAAGTCGGCGTGATCGTGCAGAAGGGCATGACCGACCAGGCTGGCTTCGCGCTGGATTCGGCCAAGTCGATCCTGGCCGAGTACAACGATTACTTCGGCACGCCGTATCCGCTGCCCAAGCTGGACAATATCGCCGCGCCCGGTCGCAGCCAGTTCTTTGGCGCGATGGAAAACTGGGGTGCGATCTTCACTTTCGAGTACGCCATGCTGCTCGATCCGACCGTTGCCACGCAGAGCGACAAGCAGACGGTTTTTGCGGTCGAAGCGCATGAGATGGCTCACCAGTGGTTCGGCGACCTGGTGACCATGCGTTGGTGGGATAACCTCTGGCTCAACGAAGGTTTTGCCTCCTGGATGGAGGGCCGCACCACGGCCAAGCTGCATCCGGAATGGAACACGGCGCTGAGCGCAGTCGAAGTGCGCGAGGCGGCCATGGGCCGCGATGCCATCGCCACCACGCATCCAGTGGTGCAGCGGATCGACACCGTCGAACAGGCCAGCCAGGCGTTCGATGCGATCACGTATTCCAAGGGTGAGTCCGTCATCCGCATGCTTGAAGGCTATGTAGGTTCCGATGCCTGGCGCAACGGTATTCGTAGCTACATCAAGGCCCATGCCTATGGCAATGCGGTTTCCGACGATCTTTGGCGCGAAGTGGAGGCTGCTGCACCGGGCAAGCCGGTCACGCAGATCGCACACGATTTCACCTTGCAGCCGGGTATTCCGATGATCAAGGTGGATAACGTCAAGTGTGCTGGCGGCAGGACGACGATCGAACTCAGCCAGACCGAGTTCACTCGCGACCGCCCCGACAAGCAGCCGTTGTCCTGGCATGTGCCTGTCGTCGCGCAGACGCTGGGCGGAGTCCCGGCAAGCACGCTGGTCAGCGGCGGTCACGCCACGCTGGAGCTGGCAGGCTGCGGCCCGGTCATCGTCAACGCGGGGCAGAGCGGTTATTACCGTACGCTTTACGGCACCGCACAGTTCAATGCGCTCAAGCAGAACTTCGCCAAGCTGGCGCCGATCGACCAGTTGGGCGTGATGAACGACACCTGGGCGTTGGGCATGGTCGGCTTGCAGCCCACATCCGATGTGCTGGACCTGGCGCTTGCCACACCGGAGTCGGCCGATCCGCAGGTGTGGGACAACATTGCTGGGGATCTTTCTTCGCTCGACAGCTATTACGAAGGCGATGCGGCGCGTCAGCAGGCGTTCCGCAAGTATGCTATCTCGCGTCTGGCTCCGGTACTCAAGCGCGTGGGCTGGGAAGCGAAGGCCGGCGAAGCCGATCCGGTGAAGATCCTGCGCAACGATTTGATCGGTACCCTGGGCTCGCTGGGCGATACCGCAGTGATCAAGGAAGCCAATCGTCGCTTCGATGCGATGGATAAAGATCCCAAGGCCATGCCGGCGGCGGTTCGTCGGACGATACTCAATGTGGTAGCGCGCAACGCCGATGCTGCTACCTGGGACCGACTGCATGCGATGGCGAAGGCCGAGAAGACCCCGCTGGTGAAGGACCAGCTGTACTCCCTGCTCTCGATCGCGCGCGATCAGGCGCTGGCCCAACGCGCGCTGGATCTGGCCTTGACCGACGAGCCGGGTGCGACCAACAGCAGCGGCATGATCGCGATGGTATCGGGCAGCCACCCTGATCTGGCGTTCGATTTCGCAGTGGCGCACAAGGCCGAGGTCGACAAGCGTGTCGATTCGACCTCGTCGTCGCGCTATTACCCGGCGTTGGCGAGCCGTTCGCTGAACCCGGCGATGGTCGACAAGGTTCGCGCCTTCGCGGAGAAGAACATCGCGGCCAGTTCGCGTCGCGATGCGGAAACCTCCATCGCCAACATCCAATATCGCATCAAGGTGCGTAACGAGCGGATACCGGCCATCGATGCGTGGCTGAAGAAGCACGGCGCATAAGACAGCTCCACCTATCATTCCGCGGTATGGCACTGGGCCCCGGCGTTCGTCGGGGCTCAGTTTTTTGGAGGCAGGAATCAGTACGAAATCGTAACGGTGCTAGCCGTCGTCTGAAGCCCGTAGCCGCACTGCGGCGTGATGCCCGAGGTGTTGGTTCCCTGCCATGGCGGATTGGACACATGATTGTTGTTACGGTCGTAGACCTGCACGTTGCTGAAGGTAATCGGCCCGCCTGGATATTGATTGCAGGTGGCGACGCTATAGACCTCCAGGACACCACCGAACACCCAGGTCAGGTCGGCATAGGGATTGGTGGTCAGTGTGGTGGTCTGGCCGGTCGTGGTATTGCGTGAGTCGATGTTCCAACTCGAGCAGGCCACGCCCGGCGCACAGTTGGAATACGTATCGCCGACGACGACATCGCCCGCGTGGGCGGCGATCGGGTCGCTATGGAAGGTCGTGCCGTTGACACAGCAATTCCAGCTGGCAAGCGTCCAGGCTTTGTCCCCATAGCCATTCCAACCGAGTACCGGCTGAAGGATCGACTGCACGTTGGGTAGCTGTTCAAGGCCGGGAAAGAAGTAGATCACCTGGCTGCCCCGCTTGGACGGCTGCGAGGGAACGGTCCAGGTCGCGACGATACGACCGATCGGCGTTGAGCTGGCGTAGTTGGCGTCTTGCACCCAACCGCTTTGCACCGGCGGCGGTGCATGCCCGAGCACGGTGACGTGTTGCCCGTTGGGTTCGATGCGATCGCCTTGCAACGTATAGTTCGGTTGGGTGCATGTTGCCGGTTTTTCGAGAGCACCATTGGCGCGCTCGATCATGCCGCCGGCTTGCAGTTTGTCGCCCTGGTGAATCGCCACCACGCAACTGGCGGCAAAGTATCCATTAGGCGTGACGACATAATCGTCAGGAACGCCCGCCGGCTTCTGTGCGGCGCTGAGTTGCCCGACAGTGGTCAATGACGCGGCATTGGCGGCATGTGCGCGGTCGGCAGGTATCCATGCCGATGCGGCCATGCACAGGATAGCGAGCAGATAACCGCCCAGCTTCATTCGCGAGCTGAATTTCGTCATCGCTTTCGACTCCTTCGCGTGAAAGTAAGCCGTCCATGAGGCGCACCGGCGGACATGCGCGATGCGTCACCCCTGTTCCACCGGCGCGATGCCGGAGCGCCAATGTAGGAGGCACTCGATGTTCGATTTTGTGATGCGATATTTCTATCGAAATCGATGGGCAGATTTATTTCGATAATGTGCGCGAGCATGTGAATGGCTAATTCATCTAATTAGAAATTTAAAAACCCAGAATCGGATCGAGTTTTCTTTCAAGTCGCAATAACTTGCGCCTCGATATTCCTTCACATTTTGTCGGGAGTAACGTCCACAGGGTGACGGATCGAGAGGGCGCCATGCGCAAGCCAAGTCTTAGAGATCGACTGGTCGACAAATTTGCCAAGGCAAATCGAGCTGGCGTTGCGCCCGGAATCGCCCCGCGCGACCGCCGCTTTATCGATGCGATTACCGGGCAGCTCGCCAGAGCCAACCAGGCCAACATGAGAGAGGATGGGGTCGTTCCCGGGGTTTCCATTCCCAAGCGCTGGACGCCGGTGACGGCACGGGTGGCGCGTACGCCTCAGGCCGGTTTTACCCCGGAGCTACTGGAGGCGCAACGGCGGAGACTGCGCCGCATAGAATCGGCCGTTCCGCACGGCGAGCTGGTCAATGTCAACGTCAGGCGCGCGGCCGGAGAAGACGTTGGCGCATTTCTGGATCTGCTTGCCGATACGCGCCATTCCCTGCACCGGCTGATGAGCGAGCCGATTGGCCGCGAGCTGTTGACTCGGCTGGATGCGCGCATCGGCTGGAATAGAGTGAGCATTGGCGACAATGCGGATGTCTTTATCGGTTCGACCAGGCCTGGCGATGAGTCCAATATCAATGCACCGCATGTGCAGGCTGGGCTTGAAGAGGGATATCGTTTTGACGGTGTGGAAGGCCAGGGGTGGGGCAGCGAAGTGCGTTACAACCCGTATGAACCCAGGGCCATCCGGTTTATCGGCCTGGGCCATGAACTGGTTCATGCCTATCGACTCGCACACGGCAAAGCAGTGGGCATTCCGCAGCTCAACCAAGCGGGGCATGCTTTATTCAACGATCCGATGTCGCTTGGTGCGAATGTCGACCGAGCCAGGAACGTCGCGTTTGGCCGCCATTTGCTGGATGTCGTGCAAAACGTCAACCACCAGCGGGAGGAGTTCGAAACGGTCGGCCTGCTGACTACGCCACGAAGCGGGACATTCCAGCCATCGGAGAACGCGTTGCGCAGTGAGCACAACCTGCCGTTGCGTAGGGACTATTCCAGGCTGACTCCCGCTACGCTCTACAGTGCGGTGGATAGTGTCGCTCCGATTTTCGAATCGCGGTCTCTGATCGCGAAAATCTGGCAAAAGGTGTCCAGGCAACAGACTGCGCCCACGCCGGTGCGGGCGCTGATCGATCGTTACAGCCGCTAATCGGACCGGCCATGGGCTTCCTCGATGCATCGAGGAAGCCCATGGCTGTGTAACGCCGGTCAAATCGCACCGATCAAACCTCGGCTTCTTCCTTGTAAGCATCCACCGGGATGCACGCGCACATGATGTTCTTGTCGCCGTAGACATTGTCCACGCGCGCTACCGGCGACCAATACTTCTGCAGTTTCAGGCTGGGCAGCGGGAACGCCGCCAGCTCGCGCGGATAGGCATGTGTCCACTCGCTGGCGGTCACCATCGTCGCGGTGTGCGGCGCGTTGCGCAGCGGGTTGTCCTCGCGGTCCAGGCTGCCGTTCTCGATCGCACGAATTTCGTCGCGAATCTGGATCATCGCGTCGATGAAGCGATCGAGCTCATGCAGCGACTCGCTTTCGGTCGGTTCCACCATCAGCGTGCCGGCCACCGGGAAGCTCAACGTCGGAGCGTGGAAGCCGAAATCGATCAGGCGCTTGGCCACGTCCTCGGCGCTGATGCCGGTGCTGTCCTTGATCGGACGGAGGTCGAGAATGCATTCGTGCGCGACCAAGCCGTTACGACCCGTGTACAGCGTTTCGAAGTGCTGCTCCAGGCGCTTGGCGATGTAGTTGGCGTTGAGCAGGGCGACCTGGGTAGCCTTGCGCAGGCCTTCGGTGCCCATCAGCGTGATGTACATCCAGCTGATCGGCAGGATGCTGGCACTGCCGAAGCTGGCAGCGCTGACCATGCCGACATCGCCTTCGCCGCCGAGCGCACGCGGCAGGAACGGCGCCAGATGCGACTTCACCGCGCAGGGGCCGACACCCGGGCCGCCACCGCCGTGCGGAATGCAGAAGGTCTTGTGCAGGTTCAGATGCGAGACGTCCGAACCCCACTTGCCCGGCTTGGCCAGGCCGACCAGCGCATTCATGTTGGCGCCGTCGGTATAAACCTGGCCGCCGTGCTGGTGGACGATGTCGCAGATGGCGACGACGTCTTCCTCGAACACGCCGTGCGTGGAGGGGTAGGTGATCATCAGCGCGGCGAGACGATCGGAATACTTCTCGGCCTTGGCGCGGATATCGTCGAGATCGACGTTGCCGTTGCTGTCGCACTTGGTCACCACCACGGTCATGCCGCACATTTGCGCGGAAGCCGGGTTGGTGCCGTGGGCGGATTCGGGAATCAGGCAGATATCGCGGTGGCCTTCGCCGCGCGAGCGGTGATAAGCGCGGATCGCCAGCAGGCCGGCGTACTCGCCCTGCGCACCGGAATTCGGCTGCAGGCTCACGGCGTCGTAGCCGGTGCACTCGACCAGCATGGCTTCCAGTTCGTCGACCAGTTGCTTGTAGCCCTGCGCCTGATCGGCCGGTGCCAACGGATGGATGTTGGCGAATTCCGGCCAGGTGACCGGGATCATCTCAGCGGTAGCATTGAGCTTCATGGTGCACGAGCCCAGCGGGATCATCGTGCGATCGAGCGCCAGATCCTTGTCGGCGAGCGAACGCAGGTAGCGCAGCAGTTCGTGTTCGCTGTGATGCGTGTTGAACACAGGATGCTCGAGGAAGCCGCCCTGGCGACGCAATGCCGCGGGCACCGCATCGGGCGTGGCCGCGTCCAGCGCGTCGATGTCGAGCGTGGCGTCGAACAGTCCAGCAAGAGCAATAAGGTCGGCGCGGGTTGCCGTCTCGTCCAGGCTGATGCCGACGCTGCGCGCATCGATCGCGCGCAGGTTGATACCGGCGGCCTTGGCCTTGGCATGGGTGGCCGCGGCATCGATGTCGACGATGTGCAAGGTGTCGAAGAAGTCCGGGCCTACCGTGATGCCCTTGGCGCGCAGCGCCGCGGCAAGGATGGCTGTCATGCGGTGCACGCGCGTGGCGATGCGGCGCAAGCCGTCCGGCCCATGGTACACGGCGTACGTGCTGGCCATGACCGCCAGCAGCACCTGCGCGGTGCAGATGTTCGATGTCGCTTTCTCGCGGCGGATATGCTGTTCGCGCGTCTGCAAGGTGAGACGGTACGCCGGCTTGCCTTCGGCATCGACCGAGACGCCGATCAGGCGGCCAGGCATCGAGCGCTTGTAGGCATCGCGGCAGGCCAGGTAGGCGGCGTGCGGCCCACCGAAGCCGAACGGTACGCCAAAGCGCTGGCTGTTGCCGACCACGATATCGGCGCCCCAACTGCCGGGCGAGGCGATCAGGGTCAAGGCCAGCAGATCGGTCGCTACGGCGACCAGGCCGCCCCGCGCATGTACGGCATCGGTCAGCGCTTTGTAGTCGCCGATCTGGCCGAAGGTGTTGGGGTACTGCAGCAGCGCACCGAAGCTGTCGATGTTCAGCGCTTCGCTGTCGTCGCCGACATGGATCTCGATACCGATGCCATCGGCGCGCGTGTGCAGCACTTCCAGGGTCTGCGGATGCACATCCTTGGACACGAAGAACACATTCGACTTGGACTTGGCCGAACGCTTGGCCAGGGTCATCGCCTCGGCGGCGGCCGTGGCTTCATCCAGCAGCGAGGCGTTGGAAATATCCATGCCCGTGAGGTCGGCGACCATCGTCTGGAAGTTGATCAGCGCTTCCATGCGGCCCTGCGAGATCTCCGCCTGGTACGGCGTATAGGCCGTGTACCACGCCGGGTTCTCCAGGATGTTGCGCAGGATGACGTTCGGCGTGAGCGTGCCGTAGTAGCCCTGGCCGATGAAGCTGCGGAAGACCTGGTTTTTGTCGGCGATCTTGCGGATCTTCGCCAGCGCCTGCTCCTCGGTGACCGATTGAGGCAGGACCAGCGGAGCCGGCGACTTGATCTTGCCCGGCACGATGGCATCGGTCATGGCCTCGAGCGAGTCATAGCCGACAGTGCGCAGCATCTGCGCGATCTCGACATCGTTGGGGCCGATATGGCGTTCGATGAACGCACCGTGGTGCTCGAGCTCGCGCAGGGAGGGAGAGGAGTTCTGGCTCATGGATTTGAAGGGCATCCGAAGACAGCGCACGTGCCGTGCGCGGGGCGCCCCTCTGTCCTTTTGCCTGAGAGTTTGGAAGCTCGCGCTTCGTGCCCCTTCGGCGCCGGATCGAACCGGTCTCTCCAGAGTATTCGCGCGCGGTGGTATGGGAGCCTGAGCGATTACGGGCGTTGCGCCTTCGGCAGCGGGTTACCCCCGCTTCTCCCACCGCGAGCTTGCGAAAGGCGGATTATAAAGCGGTTGGGGCGGATTTGCAGGTCATCCGGAGGCCATAGCCGGGACCTCTTATGGCTTACGCCACTCCCTGAGGCTCCGGGCGGTTGCTAGGCTGCGGGTCCGTCTCCCGGCAACCCGAATATGAACAAACCTCCGTTCAGCATCGAGCACATCGATCACCTTGTTCTGCGCGTGCGCCACGTCGCCCGAATGCAGGCGTTCTATTGCCAGGTGCTCGGTTGCACCGAGGAGCGTCGGCAGGACGAAATCGGCTTGGTCCAGTTGCGTGCGGGTCAGTCGTTGATCGACCTTGTCGATGTCGACAGCAAGCTCGGGCGGCTCGGTGGCGCAGGGCCGGAGGCAGAAAAGCACAACATGGACCATCTGTGCCTGAGCGTGGATGGCTATGACGAAGCGGCGATCGTTGCTCACCTGAAGGCACACGGCGCGAAGCTGGGCGACATCGGTTCGCGTTATGGCGCCAAGGGCGAGGGCCCGTCGATTTATCTGTTCGACCCGGAGGGAAATATGGTCGAACTGAAAGGGCCGCCGTCGGCATGAATCTCCAAAAACGAAGAAGCCCGCATCGCTGCGGGCTTCGTCTACAATTGGTGCCCAGGAGAGGACTCGAACCTCCACGGTTTTACCCGCTAGTACCTGAAACTAGTGCGTCTACCAATTCCGCCACCTGGGCAGGTGTCACATTGCCTTTCGGGCTGCGTGAGCCGCGTAGATTAGGTAGCAATTGTGGGCTTGTCAACTATTCTTTCATTCTTTTTTCATTGCACGTACGGCACCAGCGCCGGTTGTGCGTCATTCCAGGGCGGATAAGTGACCAAAAAAAATACGGAAAAAAAACCTTCCCGCGGCAAGAAGCCAGCACCGCGGACAGTCCGGGCAGCGCCGGGCAAGAAAATCGATACGGGGGTTGTCGACCCACACGCCGAGCGTGAGGCGCAGCGCTATGAGCGTCCCATTCCCAGTCGAGAGGCCATCCTGGCCCTGCTCGAGGAGCGCGGCGAACTATTGACCGAGGCGCGCATTGCCCAGGCGCTGTCGCTGGACGACGAGCAATCGTTGTACGCATTACGCAAGCGCCTTAACGCGATGGTGCGCGACGGTCAGCTGTTGCTGGGGCGTCGCGGCGGCTATGCGCCGGCACGCAAGCTGGACTTGATACCGGGTGTCATACTGGCCAACGCCGAAGGCTACGGCTTCCTGCGGCCGGATGAAGGTGGCGACGATCTGTATCTGTCGCCGCAGCAGATGCGTGCGGTGCTGCACGGCGACCGCGTGCTGGCCAGTGTGGTTGGCATGGACCGTCGCGGACGCAAGCAGGGTGCGATCGTCGAAGTGCTGCAGCGGCGTTCGTCGCGACTGGTCGGCAGGGTGGTGATCGAGAACGGCGTGACTCTGGTCGCCCCGGACGATCGCCGTGTGCATCAGGACATCATCGTGCCACCCGGCAAGGAGCAGGGCGCGCGCAGCGGGCAGATCGTGGTAGTCGAGATCACTGACCCGCCGACCGCGTATCGTGGTCCGCTGGGTGCCATCCAGTCCGTGCTCGGCGAGCGCCTGCAACCTTCGCTGTTGGTGGAAATGGCTATCGCCAGCCATGACCTGCCCCATGAATGGCCACCCGAGACGCTGCGCGAAGCTGCCGACGTCGAGCCGCAAGTGACTGCGGCCGAGCACGAGGGGCGGGCGGATCTGCGCAGCTTGCCGCTGGTGACTATCGACGGTGCCGACGCCAAGGACTTCGACGATGCGGTTTATGCGGAGCCCAAACGTGGCGGCGGGTTTCGTCTTGTTGTTGCGATCGCCGATGTATCGCATTACGTACCTGTCGGCAGCGCGCTGGACAAAGAAGCCTACGAGCGCAGCACATCGACGTATTTCCCTGGTTTTGTGGTACCGATGCTGCCGGAAACCCTGTCCAATGGCATCTGTTCGCTCAACCCCAAGGTCGAGCGCTTGTGCATGGTGTGCGACATGCAGGTCAACAAGGACGGTGAAGTCACGCGTTCTAAGTTTTACGACGCGGTCATGCGCTCGCACGCCCGCCTGACCTATGACAAGGTGTGGCAGGCGATCGGCCTGCGGGATGCCGACGCGCGTGACGAAGTGGCCGATGTGCTGCAGCAACTGGAAAACCTGCACGAGCTTTACAAGCTGATGGCCGCGCAGCGCAAGCGCCGCGGCGCGATCGACTTCGAAACGCCGGAGGTCAAGTTCCGCCTCGACCAGACTGGCGAAGTGATTGCGATGGGCGCGACCGAACGCAACGATGCGCACAAGCTGATCGAGGAATGCATGATTGCCGCCAACGTGCAGGCGGCGTTGTTCTTGTCCAAGAAGAAGATCCCCGCGCTGTTTCGTGCGCACGAGCCACCGCCGGCGGAAAAGTACGAGGACCTGCTGCAGTTCTTGCGCGAATTCAAGCTGCGCATGCCGCCCGTGGAACAAGTTACGCCCGGTGACTTCGCCGTAGTACTGGACAAAGTACGCGATCGGCCCGAGCGCGAGCTGATCCAGTCGGTGCTGTTGCGATCGCAAAGCATGGCCGCGTATCAACCGGACAATCGTGGCCACTTTGGCCTGGCGCTGGAAGCCTACGCGCACTTCACATCGCCGATCCGGCGTTATCCGGATCTGCTCGTGCATCGGGCGATCCGCTATGCGCTTGGCGGCGGTAAGCCGGCCCACTATGCGTATTCGCCCGGCACCATGGCCGCCATGGCAGTGCATTGTTCGCAGCGCGAGCGGCGCGCGGAAGAGGCCGAGCGCGACGTCGACGAGCGTTTCAAGTGCGCCTGGATGTCCAAGCACGTTGGCAGCGAATTCGATGGCACGGTTACCGGCGTCACATCGTTCGGGCTGTTCGTGGAGCTGGACGAATCGAAGGTATCCGGTCTGGTGCACATCAGCCAGCTATCGAACGATTACTATCATTTCGATCCGGTCCGTCATTTACTCAAGGGTGAGCGCGGCGGCACGCAGTACCGTCTGGGCGACCATGTGCGGGTGCAAGTACTGCGCGCCAGCCTGGAGGATCGCAAGATCGACTTCCGTCTGGTGCCGCCGCGAACGGCTTCGAACCTGCCGGCCTTGCCTGCCGCGCGTCGTTACGACTACGCCGCATCGGGCGAACGCTATTCTTTGCCCAAGGCACGCCCGGCGCTGCCGGTGCGCGATAATGGCGGTTCGGGCAAGTCGAAGAAGCCGGGCAAGGCCGTGCCCGCAACTCGCAATGCGGCGCCGGTCAAACCGAAGAAAACCAGCAAGCCCAAGGCCGCGCGTCGGCCGGGCAAACCGAAAGGCAAGCGATGAGCGAGAGTTGGATCGCCGGAATCAATCCGGTGGAAGGTGCATTGAATAACGACGCCGAGCGTGTGCGCGAACTGCTAGTGGAAAATGGCCAGCGCAACGCGCGGGTGCAGGCGCTGGTCGAGCGTGCCCGGGCGTTGAAGATTGCCGTGCATCATCGTCCGCGAGAACAGTTGGACAAGCTGGCCGGCGAAGCGCGTCACCAGGGTGTGCTGGCGCGCTACGAGCCACCGCCGATGGCTGGCGAAGCCGATTTGCCGGCGTTGCTGGAGCAGGCCGGCGAGCGCACTTTGGTATTGGTTCTGGATGGCGTTACGGACCCGCACAACCTGGGCGCCTGCTTGCGTAGCGCCGCGGCTGCGCAGGCGACGGCCGTGATCGTGCCGAAGGACCGCGCCGTCGGATTGACGCCGGTGGTGCGCCGCGCCTCGGCCGGTGGCGCCGATCGCGTGCCGCTGATCGCGGTCACCAACCTGGCCCGCACCCTGCGCGTTCTCAAAGATGCGGGGGTATGGATCACCGGTCTGGATGGCGATACGGAAACGTCCATCTACGATGTCGACCTCAAGGGACCGGTCGCGCTGGTGATGGGTAGCGAAGGTGAGGGCATGCGCCGATTGACTCGCGAGACCTGTGACTTCGTGGCCAAGATCCCAATGCCCGGTGGCATGGAAAGTCTCAACGTATCGGTGGCTACCGGTATCGTGCTATTCGAGGCCTTGCGTCAACGTGGAGCACTTCGATGAGTCCATTCATGTGGCACGACTGGGCGGGTTATGCCGGTGTCCTTCTGGTATTGCTGGCGTTCCTGCTCTTGCAAGCGCACAAACTGCGCGGCACCGGCCTGGCCTACCAGTTGATGAACGGGGTCGGCGCGAGCGGTGTGCTGCTGTCGCTGATCTTCGGCAGCTTCAACACCTCGGCCTTTCTGATGGAACTGGCCTGGCTGATCATCAGCGTCTACGGCATCCTGCGCGGAGCCAAGGTGCGGCGTGAAGCCAAGGCTGCAGGGCACAGCACGCAGCTCTGGTGATCGATGTGCCGACTGGGGCGACAGCATGCCGCAGCCGCCTCTCGGACTATCCGGCTAAGATGGTTTGCGGATGGCGCAGCGCCACCCTCCACGGGGACGACCCCGTCGGATGATTCGCTTTGCGGGGACGGCCCTGCCTCATCAGGAGGTCCGGCCATGCCGTGGATCGTACTTGTCGTTGCCGCATTGTTCGAAGTGACGTGGGCCATCGGCCTCAAATATTCGGAAGGATTTACCCGGCCCTGGCCGACCGTGGGTACGGTGGGTGCGATGATCGTCAGCGTCGTATTGCTTGCGATCGCGGCGCGCAGTTTGCCGATCGGTACGGCATACGCGGTCTGGACCGGTATCGGCGCTATGGGCGCAGTGATTGCCGGCATGGTGTTGTTCAAGGATCCGGCGACGCCGGCGCGATTGATCTGCGCGGCGATGGTGCTGGCGGGCGTCATCGGGTTGAAGTTGACGGGGCCGGCGAGCTGAGTAGGGCTTGCCTCGGCTCCGTGAGTGAGCCCGGGTGGCCATTTTTTGTCATGCGTCTTGAAACGAAGAGGCCTTCGCTCTATATTATGAGCAAGTGCTTACTCATTTAATCCCATGGCCCGCCCCCTAAGCGAAGAAAAGCGCGAAGCCTTACTCACCGCAGCCGCCGAACTGGTCGCTTCGATGGGCACGGCTGCGCCGACCGTGAAGATCGCCAAGGCGGCGGGCGTCTCCGAGGGCACGCTGTTCACGTACTTCGCCAGTAAGGACGAATTGCTTAACCAGCTGTTCCTGGCGGTCGAAGAAGACTTGGCCAGGGCGCTGGCCGATGGTTATCCGAACCAGGCCGATGCGCGTGAACGAAGCTGGCACTTGTGGAGTCGCTTTATCGACTGGGGCGCGGCGCATCCGTATGAACTGCGTGCGATGCGGCAGCTCAAAGCGTCCGAACGCATCAGCGAAGCAAGTCGCAAACAGGGCGAAGCGCTATTCCGCCCGATCAAGAAACTGCAGGACCAGGATCTGGCAGAGCACGTCAGAGGAGCCCAAGGGCAGGGCATCACCTATGCCTATGCCGTGCTTAACGCGCTAGCCGATACCACCCTGGATTTCATTGCCGCGTATCCGAAAAAGCATGAGCAATACAAGCGCTCCGGCTTCGAAGTGTTCTGGAACGGGATTGCGAGAACGCCGTAACAGGTCGGTTTTTTTTTGTTCAATTAAATGAGTAAGCACATGCTCATTAACTACGAGAGGAATACTATCGTGTCTAAGATTTGGTTGATTACTGGCAGTGCCCGCGGCCTCGGCCGCGATATCGTCGAAGCCGCGCTGGCGGCCGGCGACGAGGTATTGGCTACGGCGCGCGACCCCGGTCGACTCGACGATCTCAAGCCGATATATGGCGATCGGCTTCGCACGTTCGCCCTGGATGTCACCGACATGCGCGCGGCTGAAGCCGCGGTGGAAGCTGCCGTGGCTGCGTTTGGCCGGTTGGATGTCCTGGTGAACAATGCGGGCTTCGGCTACATGGCGCCCTTCGAGCAGGCCAGCGAAGCCGAATTCCGCGCGCAGATCGACACCAATTTCTACGGGGTAGTAAACCTGACTCGTGCTGCCTTGCCGGTGATGCGCAAGCAGCGTGCAGGTCACATCATCAACGTCTCATCGGTCGGCGGTCGTGTGAGCACGCCCGGCATGAGCGCCTACCAGGCAGCGAAGTGGGCGGTGGGCGGGTTTACCGAGGTGGTCGCCAAGGAAGCGGCGCCGTTCGGTGTGAAGCTGATCGCGCTGGAGCCCGGCGGCATGCGCACGGACTGGGGCCATACCGCACGCGGCCATGCCCCCGCACTGTTGCCGGACTACGAGCCTAGTGTCGGCGCGATCCAGCGGCTGCTCCAGCAATACGTCGGCAACGAAGCGGGCGATCCGGCCAAGGTAGCTAAAGTGATCGTCGATCTCAGCCGCCGCGAAAGCTTGCCCGCGCATTTGTTGCTCGGCAGCGACGCACAATACGTGTTCGGCTTGGCGGAAGCGGAACGCCGCCAAGACGCGGAAGCTTGGGCGGAAGTGACAACGTCGACAGATTTCGACGAGGTCGACTTGTCGGTGCTGGGCAAGCTTCGATCGGAGTGACGGATTAAAACCCGGCAGAGGCGAGCCACCTTCGGCGTGGCTCGTCTCTCGTCCGCAAGGTAAGTGCTATTCGCGATCCCCGAGCTTGGTCATTTCCGGATTCGAGGTGAAATCCTTCTTGCTGCGCTGCGCGGTCAGCGGTTCGCCATGCACCTGGAACCAGACGTTTTCGGCGATGTTGGTGGCGTGGTCGCCGATGCGCTCGATGTTCTTGGCCATGAACAGCAGGTGCGTGCACGGCGTGATATTGCGCGGGTCTTCCATCATGTAGGTGAGCAACTGGCGGAAGTAGCCGGTATAGGCTTCGTCCAGCATCGCGTCGTCCTTCCACACCTGGTAGGCGCGCTCGGCATCGCGGTCGCGATAGGCCAGCAGCACTTCGCGCACCTCGGTGGCCGCCAGTTCGGCCAGGTAGGCCAGGCCGGTGGTCGGGGCGATCGGCGCAACCAGCGAGAGGGGGATCGAACGTTTGGCGACGTTGGCAGCGTAATCGCCGATGCGCTCGATATCCGCGGCAATGCGCAGGGCGGCGAAGACATTGCGCAGGTCGCTGGCGATCGGCGCACGCAGCGCAAGCAGGCGGACGACGTCGTGGCTGATCTCCTGCTCGAGCAGGTCGATCGCATCGTCGTTGTTGACCACATGCTGGGCCGCGCGTTCGTCGCGTCGTTCGATCACATCGATCGCCGCTTCGAGCTGGCTGACCGCCAATTCGCCCATGCGCACGATTTCGCCGGTGAGGCGAATCAATTCGTCGTCATAGCTCTTGATGATGTGTTCTTTGCTGCTGCCGCTCATGGTGTGTTCTCGTAAGGGCTAGGGGCGATCAACCGAAACGGCCGGTAATGTAATCCTCGGTCTGCTTCTTGCTGGGCTTGGTGAAGATCTTCTCGGTACGATCGAATTCGATCAATTCGCCCAGGTACATGAAGGCAGTGAGGTCGGAGCAGCGCGCCGCCTGCTGCATGTTATGCGTCACGATGACGATCGTATATTCGTTCTTGAGCTCCTCGACCAGCTGCTCGATACGACCGGTGGCGATCGGATCGAGTGCCGAAGTCGGCTCGTCCAGCAGCAGCACTTCGGGCTTGAGCGCGATGCCGCGGGCGATGCACAGGCGCTGCTGCTGGCCACCGGAAAGGCCCAGTGCGTTCTGCTTGAGCTTGTCCTTCACTTCGTCCCACAGCGCCGCGCTGCGCAGCGCCTGCTCGACGCGGATATCCATGTCGGCACGCGAAAGTTTCTCGTGATGGCGGATGCCATAGGCGACATTCTCGAAGATCGTCATCGGGAACGGCACCGGCTTCTGGAACACCATGCCGACCTTGCTGCGCAGTCGATTCATCGAATAGCGCGGGTCGAGGATGTTCTCGTTATCCAGGATGATTTCGCCTTTGGCCTCGAGCTTGGGGTAGATCGCATAGATGCGATTGAAGATACGCAGCAGAGTCGACTTGCCACAGCCGGAGGGGCCGATGATCGCGGTGACTTTCTTCTCCGGAATTTCCATGTTGATGCCCTTGAGCGCATGGAAACCCTGGTAATAGAAATGCAGGTCCTTGACGGCGATCTTGGTCGGCGCCAGCGGGGTCGACGCTTGCGGTTGGATGCCGGCGGCGGCGGGCTCAGTCATGGGACACCTTGTTGCGGGAAAGGACCAAACGGGAAGCAAGGCTCAGCAGCAGCACGAACATGGTAACCACGAAGGCGCCAGCCCAGGCGATGGCATGCATCGTCTCGCCGGGATCGTTGGCGTATTGGTAGATCACCTGCGGCAGGCTGGACATCTTGTCCATCGGATTGAACGTCATGTAATTGTTGCCGAAGGCAGTGAACAGCAGCGGCGCGGTCTCGCCGCTGATGCGCGCGAGCGCCAGCAGCACGCCGGTGATGATGCCCGAACGCGCTGCGCGCATCAGGATGTTCACCGTCAGTTTCCATTGCGGTACGCCGAGCGAGAGCGCCGCTTCGCGCAGGGTGGATGGCACCAGGCGCAGCATTTCGTCGGTGGTGCGCACGATCACCGGCAGGGCGATCAGTGCCAGCGCCACGCCGCCGGCAAAGCCGGAGAATGTGGTGGAGCCGTGGGTAAGGGAGGTGGTCGGCAGTACCACGATGGTGTAGACGAACAAGCCCAGCACGATCGACGGGGCCGATAGCAGGATGTCGTTCAAGAAGCGGATCGACTCGCCCAGCTTGGTGCGGTTGGCGTATTCGGCCAGCCAGGAGCCCGCCAGTACGCCGATCGGCGTGGCAATGGCGATGCCGATGAAGTCGATGATCAGGCTGCCGACCATGGCATTGATCAGGCCGCCATCTTCGCCGTAGGCGGTGATCTTGGTGAACAGCTTCAGGTTCAGCGCACTGATGCCCTGGCGCAGGGTTTCCCACAGGATCCAGGCCAGGAAGACCAGGCCGATGAGCGTGGCGACCATGCTCAGCGTCAGTGCAACGACGTTCTTGATCCGGCGGCGTAGATAGAGCGATTGGTTGGTAGCCATCAGCGACCCTCCTTGTGCGCAAGCTGGCGCAGCATCAGGCGCGCGATCAGCAGCACGATGAAGGTCACCACGAACAGCAGGAAGGCCAGCGCCATCAGGCTCGATTTCTGCAGGCCGGCCGCTTCGCTGAACTGGTTGGCGATGGTCGAGGCGATCGACGCGCCCGGATCGAGCAGCGAGGGCGACAACTGCATGGCGTTGCCGAGCACGAAGGTCACCGCCATGGTTTCACCCAGAGCGCGACCCAGGCCGAGGAAGATGCCGCCGATGACCGCCGAGCGCGTATAGGGCAGCACGATATCCCAGGAAACCTCCCAGGTGCTCGAGCCCAGCGCATAAGCCGATTCTTTCAGGCGCGTCGGTACGGTCTGGAACACTTCGCGCATGACCGAGGAAATGAACGGGATGATCATGATCGCCAGCACGATACCTGCGGTAAGCACGCCCGCGCCGAATGGATAGTCGCTGCCGAACAGCTTGCCGATGAAGGTGTGCTCGGCGATCCAGCTCGGGTGACCGTCATCGGGTTTGCTGCCAAGGTAGTTGGCCAGCCAGGGCTTGATGTGATCGGCGAAGAACGGCGCGAAGATAAACAAGCCCCACATGCCGTAGATGATCGACGGGATGCCGGCCAGCAGTTCGATGGCCGAGGCAACCGGCGTGCGCAGCCACGGCGGCGCGACTTCCGACAGGTACAGAGCAATACCGAAGCTGACCGGCACGGCGATCAACAGGGCGATGAACGAGGTAGCGATGGTGCCGTAGACCGGTACGAGCGCACCGTACTGGTCATTGCCCGGATCCCATGCATCGCTGACCAGGAAGTGCCAGCCGAAGGTGCTGAAAGCATGACGGCCGCCCCAGAGCGTCGCGCCGGCGGCGCCGAGCAGAGAGGCCAGGACGATCAGGGCACACGCCTTGAGCAGCCAGCCGAACAGTCGATCGTTGCGGGCGTCGCGCAACGCGCGCTCGGTGGGTGGAGCAATCACGGGAGCGACTGCGCTCGGTTCCGCTTGCATGAGATAGCCGTCCCTCAATGCTTGGAAGCTTCAGAGTCCGGTCGGCAAGGGGTCTGCCGAGCGGGTGTACCGGCACGCACTTGTGCCTCATGTAAGCAACAGGCCGCCCGATCCTTGAGGGAAGGGCGGCCATCTTGCTTACCGCCGGACATCGTGCCCGGCAGTGGTGTATTACTTCTTGAAATCCGAAGCCCAGTAGGCTTCGATCTTCTGCACCAGGGTTGCCGGCAGCGCGACGTAGTCGAGCGAAGCGGCTTCCTGCTGGCCATTTTCCAGCGACCACTTGAAGAAGTCGAACGCCACCTTGGCGTGCTCGGCATTCTTCGCGGTCTTGTACATCACCACCCAGGTCGTCGCCGTGATCGGCCACGCCTTGGCGCCCGGAGCGTTGGTCATGATGACGTTGAAGTCCTTGGCCGAGGCCCAGTCAGCCGTCGCAGCAGCCGCGGCAAAGGCATCGGCGTTCGGAGCAACGAACTGGCCCGCAGCATTCTTCAGGTTCACCCAGGTGATTTTGTTCTTCACCGCATAGGCGTACTCGACGTAGCCGATCGAACCCTTGATCTGTTTGACGTACTGCGACACGCCTTCGTTGCCCTTGCCGCCCACGCCGGTCGGCCAATCCACGGCGGTGCCGAACTTGACCTTGCTGGCCCACTCGGTGCTGACCTTGGACAGGTAGTTGGTGAAGTTGAACGAGGTGCCCGAGCCGTCCGAGCGATGCACGACGGTGATCTTACCGCCCGGAATCTTCACGCCGGCATTCAGCGCGGCGATCTTCGGATCGTTCCAGTTGTTGATCTTGCCGAGGAAGATATCGGCCAGGGTTTCGCCGTCCAGCTTGATCTGACCGGCGTCTACACCGGCGATGTTGACGACCGGCACGATGCCGCCGACCACGACGGGGAACTGGCCCAGCTTGAACTGTGCGAGGTCTTCGGCCTTCAGCGGCGCGTCGGTCGCACCGAAGTCGATCGTGCCTTCCTTGATCTGCGCCACGCCGGCGCCCGAGCCGACCGACTGGTAATTGAGCTTGTTACCGGTCTTCTCGGCGTAAGTGGCGGACCACTTCGACAGCACGGGGTAGACGAAGCTCGAGCCGGCGCCGGTGATATCGGTCGCCTGAGCCGTCATGCCGAACATCGAGGCAGCGGCGATCGCAGCGGCAACGCCGATGCGGGTCATGGATGAGGTAGTGATCAACACGGTCGCTCCTGGGATTAGAGGGCCACGGGGGATTCCCGCCCGCCCTCTATTTCATGCGGGCTGTGTTGCAATGAAATGTGTTGAATGTTTCATCTTTATGACAACCGGCCTTTTGTTGTCATTTTTCCGCTGGCGGGAGCGATCCGGGCGAAGCCCCGCAAGCCTGAAGAAAGTCACTGAAAGCAAGTTCTTGCGATAACTTTCTGAAGTGCTTCAGAGCACTCCCAGGCCGATGTGCTCGCGCTCGAACTGCTCGAGCCGACGCCAGCGGTTGACGATCGTGCAGAACAGCTCGGCGGTCCGCTCGGCATCGTAGATGGCCGAATGCGCCTCGCGGGTATCGAACATATGTCCGGCTGCCTGCACGGCCTTGCTCAGGACCGTCTGGCCGTAGGCCAGCCCGCTCAGCGTGACCGTGTCGAAGGTGCTGAAGGGATGGAAGGGGTTGCGCTTATGCCCGGTACGACGGACAGCGGCGTTCAGGAACCCGAGGTCGAACGAGGCATTGTGGCCTACCAGAATGGCGCGCTGGCAGTCATTTTCGCGCATCGATTCGCGCACGCTTTTAAATATGTGATCGAGAGCGGTCCTTTCGTTGAGCGCCCCGCGCAGCGGATTGTCCGGATCGATGCCGGTGATCTCCAGCGAGCGCGGATCGATGTTGGCGCCCGGGAACGGTTCGACATGAGCGAATACCGCCGGATGCGGCCGTAACAGGCCGTCCTGATCCATGCTCAAGGTAACCGCGGCAATCTCCAGCAAAGCATCGCGCTCGGCGTCGAAGCCGCCCGTTTCCACGTCCACGATGACCGGTAAGAAGCCCCGAAAGCGCTCGGCCATGCGGCCGGAAAGATTGTTGCTGACATTCTCCATCCGCCAAGCATATCAGCCGAGCGACGCTTACCGATGTCTTTTTCCTGTAACAGGAAGTGCATCGAACGGTAACTGGCTAACTTCATCCTAACACCTGTTCGAAAACTGGGTCGCCGCATAGGGGACGGTCCAGTGCACCTACTTCTATAAATAAACTGGAGACCTTCCATGCGTTCCAAGTTGCTCGCGGTGGCGATCGCTGCCGGTTTGGGCGTTGCCAGCTTCCACGTCGTCGCCGATCCGGCGCCGGCGAAAAAGACGACTAACAGCAGCACCAGCCAGAATTCCAGCGCCGCTGCCAAGAACGCTGAAATCGAAGCGCTGAAGGCCCAGCTCGAAGCGCTGCAGGCCAAAGTGGCCGAGCTGGAGCAGCGCACCGATGCGCAGTCCGACATCAATGTGTCGACCGGTCAGAACATCGAAGCAGTGCAGAAGCAGCAGGCTGCGACCGAAGCACAGGTGAAGAAGTCGTCCGACAAGCTTGCCTACAAGGGCGTGAACATCACCCTGGGTGGGTTCCTGGCGGCCGAAACGATCTATCGCTCGCATAACGAAGGCGCGGACATCGCGTCGAGCTACAGCGCCATTCCTTATAAGAACACCCCGGCAGGCCGTACCGCCGAAACGCGCTTCAGCGCCCGTCAGAGCCGCGTCTCGCTGCTCGCCCAGGGCGACGTGAGCCCCGACACGCATGTCGCCGGCTACATCGAAGCCGACTTCATCGGCGGCGCGCAGACGGCCAACTCGAACGAGAGCAATTCGTTCAACCCGCGCGAGCGTAACGTCTACATGACCGTGGACTGGGACAACCCGGGTCTGCACTTGCTGGCCGGCCAGAACTGGTCGCTGCTGACGCTCAACAGCAAGGGCATCACCCCGCGCAACGAGCTGACCCCGCCGCAGATCGATGCACAGTACATCCCGGGTTTCACCTGGGCGCGCCAGACGCAGATTCGCCTGGTCAAGGATTTCGACAAGACCTGGTGGCTGGGTATCTCGCTGGAAAACCCGCAGACCACGTTCGGCGTCAGCCCGAACCAGTCCAAGGCGCCGGTGCAGCCGGTTTACAACATGACGGCTGGCTCGGGCTTCGACTCGGCCAATACGCTGTCGCTTAACCATATCCCCGATGTGGTCATCAAGCTGGCCGCCGATCCGGGCTTCGGTCATTACGAAGTGTTCGCGCTGGGCCGTGCGTTCTACAACCGCTACAACACGCCGGGCCAGGGCAACAGCAACCATGACGTCTATGGCGGTGGCTATGGCGTGGGCGTGATCCTGCCGCTG
>NZ_DATCRY010000004.1:0-8907 GCF_036568765.1 Dyella sp.
CATCGACGCCGGATTGGCTGGCTCCCGTGCATGCGTGGCCTCTGATCCAAACGCTGGCGCTGGCGGTGGGCGGCACGGTGCTCGCACGCTTTTCGCGCATTGCCGGCGGCCCGCTGCTGATTCCCCTCGTGCTGGGGGTGCTGCTCAGTCACCTGGGTCTGATCGCGATCGAACTGCCGCCGTGGCTGCTGGCGCTGGCGTATGCCTTCGTCGGCTGGGGCATCGGCCTGCGCTTCAACCGCCCGCTGCTCAAGCACGTGGCCCGCGCGCTGCCGCGCGTAGCAGCATGCACGCTGGTCCTGGTGTTGGTGTGCTGCGCCATGGCCTATGGCTTCGTAGTCTTCGCCGGTATCGACCCGTTGACCGCCTATCTCGCTACCAGCCCCGGGGGCGCGGACTCGGTGGCGATCATCGCCGCATCGACCCATGTCGATGTGCCCTTCGTGATGGCCATGCAGACCGCGCGTTTTGTGGCGGTAATCTTTCTCGCACCGCGGATGAACCGGTTTCTCGCCGATCGCGCTGTGCCATCGACCTCGATCGATTCACCGTAACGGAGCCATACATGCATCTGGTTGCCGCTTTCTTTGCTGGTGCGTTTTTGTGCAACTGTCTGCCCCACGTGGCCGCTGGCCTGCAGGGTCACGGTTTCCCGACGCCTTTTGCCAAACCGCGCGGAGTGGGTTTTTCGTCGCCGACGATCAACATGTTATGGGGCGCGGCCAATCTGGTTGCCGGGCTGCTTCTGCTCTCCCGATCCGCCATCGCAATCGGCTGGAATCTCGATTTCGGCGTCATGCTGGCTGGCGGCCTGGTGCTAGGGCTCTATCTCTCGCGCCACTTCGACCGGGTAATGCGCGAACGCGCGTCCAGCGACCACTGAGCTCACAGGGGCCTATCATCGATCCATAGGCATGCCGGAGCCCCAAGCCATGAAAGTCACGCGCGAACAGTTCGCCGAACACCGTGAACGCATCCTCGAAGTCGCCAGCAGCTTGTTTCGTGAAAAAGGGTTCGACGGTATCGGTATTGCCGACATCATGAAGGCAGCCGGGCTCACGCATGGCGGCTTTTATCGCCACTTCGCCTCCAAGGACGACCTGATCGATCAGGCCAGCCGGCGGGCGTTGCTTCAGGGGGCCGCGCATTGGGAGCGCATCATCGGGGACGGCAATCCGGCGCCGGCCGCACTCGCGCGGTTGCTGCAAACCTATCTGTCCGAAGCGCATCGCGACGCCAGCGGCAAGGGCTGCACGATCGCCGCACTCGGTGTCGATACGTCGCGCCAGCAGGGGGCCGTGCGTAAGACCTTTGCGCAAGGCCTGGAAGCATTGGTGGAAAAAATCGCTGCGCTGCTGCCGGAACGCGCTCGCGCCGCGCGCCGTCGCCGGGCGCTGGCGGTATTCGCGCAAATGGTCGGTGCGCTGGTGATGGCACGGGCCGTCGACGACCCGGTGTTATCGAAGGAAATCCTGACCGCGGCCGCATCCGGGTTGGATGCGCGCGGCGCCGGCTAGCCGCCGCATCGATGGGATGCAGCGGCTGACGGCAAGGCGCGAGGCCTGATTACTCCTCGTCTTCCTCGTCCTCTTCTTCGTCTTCCTCGAAGGCATCTTCGGTGTCGACGCGCGAGAAACCCTCGATCTCGTCGGCAAAGACGATCTTGTTGTCCTCGGCGCACATCGGGCGCACGCTGCGCGTGCCGTTGCCTTCGACCAGAGCGAAGCACACGACCGGCTCGGCGCTTTCGCCGCCGTCCACGTCAAAGACGGCTACCCAGCCGGTGGCGGGCATGATCTGCAGGATTTGGTTGGACATGGCGTTTCCGTTTGGCTGAATCGTCTAGCTTGCCTGTCCGATACGGGAGCTGCAAGCCACGGCGCACCGGTGTGACCGCCCGCCCAACGTAATCCGCGAAGATGACAGGAAGCATCTCAAGATGAGGCAGCCGGGTTGTCTTCCGCGCGGCTACTCGGAGCGAAACGCCACGGTTCTATGCGCTTTTTCCCTTGTCGGTTTTCGGCGGCCGACGACCATCGAAAAGATCGCGATAGGCACGAGGATCGGCAACAAAAAGGCACGGGCGCTTTCGCGCCCGTGCCTCGAACCTGCAAGATCCGCGACCTTAGATCGCGTAGTACATCTGGAATTCCAGCGGATGAGTGCTGGCGCGGTAACGCGTGACTTCCTGCATCTTCAGCGCGATGTACGCATCGATGAAGTCGTCGGTGAACACGCCGCCGGCCTTGAGGAAGTCGCGATCCTTGTCCAGGGCTTCGAGCGCGGCGTCGAGGCTGGAGCAGACCTGCGGGATGTTCTTCTCTTCTTCCGGCGGCAGGTCGTACAGATCCTTGTCGGCCGGCGCACCCGGGTCGATCTTGTTGATGATGCCGTCCAGGCCGGCCATCATCAGCGCGGTGAAGGTCAGGTAGCCCGACTGCATCGGGTCGGGGAAGCGCACTTCGATGCGGCGACCCTTCGGGCTCGACACGAACGGAATGCGGCAGCTGGCCGAACGGTTGCGCGCCGAGTAGGCAAGCATCACCGGTGCTTCGAAGCCCGGCACCAGGCGCTTGTAGCTGTTGGTGGTGGAGTTGGCGAAGGCGTTGATCGCCTTGGCGTGCTTGAAGATGCCACCGATGTACCACAGCGCCGTCTGCGACAGACCGCCATACAGGTCGCCCGCGAACAGGTTGACGCCGTCCTTGGACAACGACTGGTGCACGTGCATGCCGCTGCCGTTGTCGCCGACGATCGGCTTGGGCATGAAGGTGACCGTCTTGCCGTTCTGATGGGCGACGTTCTTGATGACGTACTTCATCGTCATCAGCTCGTCGGCCTTCTTCACCAGCGTGTTGAAGCGCGTACCGATTTCGCACTGGCCGGCGTTGGCCACTTCGTGGTGGTGCACTTCCACCACCTGGCCCAGCGACTCGAGCACCTTGCACATGTCGGCGCGCAGGTCGCCCAGCGAATCGACCGGGCTGACCGGGAAATAGCCGCCCTTCACGCCGGGGCGATGGCCGCTGTTGCCTTCGTCGTACTTGAAGCGCGAGCTCCAGGAGGCTTCCTGCGATTCGATTTCATAGAACACGCGGCCCATGTCGTTCTGCCAGCGCACCGAATCGAAAATGAAGAACTCCGGCTCCGGACCGAAGAACGCGGTGTCGGCCAGGCCCGTCGACTTCATGAAAGCCTCGGCGCGCTTGGCGATCGAGCGCGGGTCGCGGCCATAAGCCTGCATGGTGCTCGGCTCGAGCACATCGCAATGCAGGACCAGCTGCGTGTGCGCGCTGAACGGGTCGAGGTAGGCGGTATCCGGGTCGGGCAACAGGACCATGTCCGACTCGTTGATGCCCTTCCAGCCGGAGATCGAGGAGCCGTCGAACATCTTGCCGTCTTCGAAAGTGGACTCGTCGATGGCGTGGGCCGGGAACGTGACGTGATGGTGCTTGCCGAGCATGTCGGCAAAACGCAGGTCGACGAACTCGACCTCGTGTTCCTGGATCAGGTCGAGCACTTTCTGAGCGGTCATGGACAAAACCTCAACGGGGCAGATGGATACGATGCGCTGTGCTTAGCAACCCGCGTGCCAGCGTTGGGCGCGCATAGAAATCAAGACCTTATCATAGATTCACGCCCGTTTCGATGACGGGTTACGCACTCAATTGGTGCATGCGATGCACCATGATGGAACCATTCCAGTCAAGATCGAAAACGGTCAGTTCTTCGCTTATTGCCAGCCTCCCGCCAGATTTCCCCCGTAAGCTATGCCGCTTCATAGCGGGGCCGATACCCGCGCTTGTCCGCACGTAAGGAGCCGTACCTAGTGAGCGATCTGATCAACGTCATCCTGCTTGGCATCATCGAAGGGATTACCGAGTTCCTGCCCATATCCAGTACCGGGCATTTGTTGATCGCCGAGAAGCTCGGCCTGGGCGAGCGCTCGGATCTGTTCAATGTCGGCATTCAGGCCGGTGCGATCCTCGCGGTGACGTTCATCTATTGGAAGCGGATCTGGCAGTTGTTCACCCATCTGGGCGACCGTGCCAATCGCGATTACCTGGTCAAGCTGATCGTGGCGTTCCTGATTACCGCGGTGCTTGGCCTTGTCGTTACGCATTACGGCTTCAAGTTGCCCGAGACGATCACCCCGATTGCCTGGGCGTTGGTCATCGGCGGTTTCTGGATGATCGGCGCCGAAGCGGTCGCCGCGCGTCAGGCCGATCGCTCCGAAGTGACCTGGCCCGTAGCCATCGTAGTGGGCATCGCCCAAATGGTGGCGGGCATCTTCCCGGGCACCTCGCGTTCGGGCTCAACCATCTTCGCCGCCATGCTCGCCGGCACCAGCAATCGCGCGGCGGCGACCGAGTTCTCTTTCCTGGTCGGCATCCCGACCATGTACGCCGCTACAGGCTACGAATTGCTCAAGGTGCTCAAGGGTGGCGGCGCCGCCCATGAAGACTGGACCGCGCTGATCGTCGGCTTCATCGTTTCGGCCATTGTCGCCTTCATCGCAGTGAAGTGGCTGCTGGGCTATATCCGCAGCCATCGCTTCACCCTGTTCGCGGTCTATCGCATCGTGCTGGGCGTAGCGCTGCTGCTGTTCATGCGCGGCGCCTGATATATGAGCGACACGGCCTATCCCCTCGACACCATGACCGCCGCGCTGCATGCGGCGCGTCAGCGCTCGCCGCTCGTTCATTGCATTACCAACTTCGTGGCGATGAACATGGCCGCCAATGCCGTGCTGGCCATCGGCGCATCGCCGGCGATGGTGCACGCGGAGGAAGAAGCCGCCGAGTTTGCCGCCATCGCCGACGCCTTGACCGTCAACATCGGCACACTCTCCTCGGATTGGCTGGCCGGCATGCTGGCTGCAGCCACCTCGGCACAGCGCAACGGCAAACCCTGGGTGCTCGACCCGGTCGCACATCAGGCCACGGCGTTTCGCCGCGAGGCGACTGCCCGCTTGCTGGCATTGCGCCCGGCCGCCATACGCGGCAACGCCTCGGAGATACTCGCCTTGAGTGGCGGCGCGAGCCGCGCACAAGGCGTGGACAGTCGCGATGCGGTCGAAGTCGCCGAAGAAGGCGCCGTACGCCTGGCACGCACGCTTGGCACGGTGATCGCGGTCACTGGGGAAGTCGATTTCCTTACCGATGGCGAACGCAGCCTGCGCTTCGCCGGCGGCTCGCCCTGGATGCCACGCGTCACCGCGATGGGTTGCGCACAGACCTGCGTGATGGGCGCGCTGCTGGCGGTGCTGCCCGGACAGCCGTTCGAAGCGGCCGCCACCGCGCTCGCCATGTTCAAGCAAGCCGGCGAACGCGCCGCGCGGGATGCGACCGGCCCCGGCTCCTTCCACTGGCGCTTCATCGACACGCTCGCCGCCATCGACGAATTGCAGCCGCGCGCACCCTAGGGACCCGCGGCTACCATAGCGACCGTCGCCCGGATGGCCGCCTATGCATACCTCGCAACGCTACCGACTGCTCGACCTTTCCATCGATCTCGTGCGTCAGCGCGTCGAACGTGACGGTCTGCCGCTGGACGTGCAGGGTCTCAGTTTCCGCCTCCTGGCCTGTTTGCTGGCACACGGCACCGATGTCGTGTCATTCGATGCGCTGATCGAAGAAGTCTGGTCGCCCGCCGTCGTCGGCGAGGAGACCGTGACGCAACGGGTGAAGTTGCTGCGTCAATCCTTGGGCGATGACGGGCGACAGCCTCGTTACATTCGTTCCGTACGCGGACGCGGTTACCGGCTATGCGAACTGCCGCTGGCCATTGCCGACGCATCGACGGCTCGACGGCGCAAGCTTCCCTGGCTGCTTGCGGCCGCCGTCGCCGCGGCTGCCTTGGCAGGCGGTGGCTGGTATGCATTACGCCACCGCAGTCCGATACCGCCCAGTCCGGAGCAAGAACTCTTGCAGCGGGCCGCCTATTACGCGGGCATCGGTCAACGCGACAACAACGAACGCGCCATTGGTTTATATGAGCAAGCACTTCGACTTTCTCCCGGCGACACAGCCGCGAAGCTCGGCTTGAGCCGTGCATACAGTGCGCGCGTTTGCCTCTATAACTTTCCTTACGAATGGACGCAGCGTGCGCAAGCGGTGGCCGAATCGATCGCTCGGACCGATGCCGGCAATGCTAATGCATGGTCGGCGCTGGCTTATGCCTACGATTGCCGGGGCCGGATCGGACCGGCCATCGCGGCCTATGAACGCGCGGTGGCATTGAATGCACGTGACGACAACAGCCGCGCTTCGCTGGCGTATCTGTATCAGGAACAAGGCCGGATTGCCGATGCGCTCCATGCCAACTTGAGCATGCACGGCGACGGCTCGAAGGTGCGGTTCCGCGAGGTGCAGATCGCCGCGGAGCTGGATTTGCTCGGTTTTCACGATGCTGCCGAGCAGCGCTTCCGGCGCAGTTTCGAGCTGGCTCCCGATAATGTGTTTTCCAATATTGCCTGGCCCAGGCACCTGCTCCTGCAAGGGCGCTTCGCCGAAGCGCAGGCTGCGCTCGATCGGGCGCTGACACGCAATACGCCACATGTCGGCCTTTATGTATTGCAAGGTGAGCTGGCATTGCTGGGTGGCGATCGTGTCGCAGCCAAGGCGGCTTTCGATGCGGCCGTCGCCCTGCGCCCACAAATGAGCTTGCCGCAAACGCTTGCTGCACTCCATGCCGATACACCGCCCTCGGCCGCATGGCTGGATCGGCGTATCGCGGCCATGCAGGCGTTGCCTCCATCCGATGGCTATCCCTCGGACCGGCTGGAGCTGATGCTGCTGCAATGGGCGCGCGGCCAGCACACCCAGGCTATGGATACGCTGACCGCCGCCGTACGCGCCGGCTATGCGGATCGCGCCTATCTGCAAACTTCGCCGCTATTCCACCCGATGGCGAACGAACCGGCGTTCGCTGCCGCCATCGACGCCATCAGCCAGCGCCTGGCCGCGCAGCGTGCGCAAGTGCAGGCCGCCGACTGGCGACCCACCGGCTTGTAACGCTCAGTTCGGCAAGGCCTTGAGGATGTAGTCGCTGAAGATCTTCTGCGACTGCGGGTGCGCATAGCGCTGGTTATAGGCCGTGCTGGTCACGACGGCCACCAGATGCTCGGCCGGCATCGTAAAGACGTAATTGCCGCCATTGCCCGACATTGCCCACACCGGCTGGTCCCGGCCGTGCGCCTTGAAGTGGAAACACCACCACAGGTAACCATAATCGGCATCCTCGCGTGCTTGTGCATGCACGGAAAGCATCTGCCGCATCCAGGCTGTGGATATCACCTGACGTCCTTGCCACCGCCCTTCATCGAGTGCGAGCTGGCCGAACTTGGCCAAGTCCCGGCTGCGATAGCGGGTCCCGCCACCGCCCATGCCGACGCCCAACGGCGAAACGTTCCAATGCGAGTCGGCGATTCCCAGGGGCCTTTCCAGCGCTTCGGCGGCAAAGCTCGCCAACGGCTTCTTCGTCGCCCGCTCGACAATGGCGCCGGCAACAAAGGAGCCGGCCGTGCAGTAGGAAAACGAACGGCCATGAGGGCTATCTGCCGGCTTGGTCATCCATGGCGCGAAACCCTTGATGGGCAAATCGAGGGCGAACTGTAACCAATCCTCGGTGACATACATGCGCTCCTCGTTGCCGCTGGAAAAGGCGTTGTCGTCGTCGCACTCCCATAGCGAGCTCATGGTCAGCAAGTCCTCCAATGCGATGGCCTGCTTGCGCGGATCCGGGTGCTGGACGGGCTGCTTGTCTGGAAAGTAGCTGTAGACCTTGGCGTCCACGCCGGGAATCAGCTTGCGGTCGATCGCGGCCCCGACAAGCAGGGCCGTCAGGCTTTTACTGGCCGAGCGGACATCGTTCAGCGTGTCCGCATTGGCTCCGTTGAAGTAAGCCTCGTAGACCAGTTTGCCGTCGCGAACAACGACGACACTGGCGATGTTCTTGAAGGTGCCGTCGGTAACTGCTGCTTCAAGGGCAGCGAAGCGGCCGGTGTCCCAGCCCTCCGTGCGCGCATCGGCCGACGGCCAGCCGCCTCCAGGAGCGGGAGGCCGATAGTCGGCAGCTGTCGCAAGCGGTACGACAAAGAAGGCGAGGCAAAAAGCAAGGCGTCGCAGAATTGAGCTGGGTTGAACTGACATGGGCATCGCTCCTTATGGGAGCGCGCAGCTCAGCAAGGGTGCGAATGAAATGCCTGACGGGCGAATGAAGAATTCTGAAGCCCGCTTTCCACCCCCTCGACATGAAAAGCGCCAGCCTGGCCTTGCAGCAGGCCTGCGCACGAAAGGACCTATATTGACCTTTCTCCATGCTAGATTCAGAAGTTAGGGTGGTTTGCTCGCCTCCTGCAAACTGGATTAAGTAGCAATAAGTACTCACGGAGATGTACGAGATGTTGAACTCCATCGCCTGCCGGCACGCCGATTTTTCGCTTCCCTGGTACAAGGATCGCGAATCGGAGTTGAAGATTCGCGAGATCTACAGAAGCCATTCCGCAGCCCAGGTCGAATTCGTCAATCGCAAGTTCTGGGAATGGTGCGTCATCATGCAGGCGCTGCAGGAACGCTCGAAGCTCATCGAGGGCTCAGTGGGACTGGGTTTCGCCGTCGGGACCGAGCCGCTATCGTCGTTATTTGCGGCCAAAGGCTGCCGCGTTCTCGCTACGGATCTGGACGTCGAAAGTTCGGAGCAGGGCTGGATCGCCACGAACGAACACGCGGCATCTAAAAACGCACTCTACTATCCACAACTTGTCGCCAGAGAGATGTTCGACGATCGTGTGTCCTTTCAACCGGCAGACATGCGTACGCTGAACGGGCTGTCCGGCAGCTACGACTTTATTTGGAGCTCCTGTGCACTGGAACATCTCGGAACGCTGCAGGCGGGCATGGATTT
>NZ_DATCRY010000005.1:0-6060 GCF_036568765.1 Dyella sp.
CAACGAAGTCGGTGCCGATCTGGTTGCCCTCATCACGACGGGTCGGGATTTCTGCGGCCTCGGCCATTTAAACGTGGATGCGACGAAAGCCTTCAGCGTGAGCACCACGGCTTGCGCCACCGGCTATTACAGTTTTGGCCATGAGATCGGACACAACTACGGTGCAACGCACGATCCGGCCAATGAGACCAACACGGTCTACGCGTACGGCCACGGTTACCAGAACCCGGAAGCGCGGTTGCGTACGGTCATGGCCTATAACTGCCCGGCCAGCTGTACGCGCGTCAACCTCTGGTCTGGCCCGAACAGTCGCTGGAACGGCTGGGTCATGGGCAATGACCATCAAAGCGACAACGTCCGCGTGCTGAACGAGCGCGCTGCGACAGTGGCCGGCTTCCGCTGAGCCTTTCCCCCTGGCAAGTGGCCGGCCGGGATAACTTAACCAGGGGGATCATTAAATATCCTTTCATCGCAATGAAAAGATATGTACCCTTTGCCATCATGCCCCGTACGGACCCGAACTCATGACGGCCATCAGCTTCGAATTCTTCCCGCCCAAGACGGACGAGCAGCGCGAGCAATTGCACGCCGCCGCGCAGCGGCTCAAGTCCCGGTCACCCGAATACGTTTCGGTGACTTTCGGCGCGGGCGGGTCGACGCTGAGCTATACCGGCGAGACCGTGAAGCAGCTGCGCGAACGCCACGCGCTCTCGGTAGCCCCTCACCTGAGCTGCATGGGCGGCACCCGGGCGGAGATCGCGCAGTTGCTGGATGGCTATCGCCAGCATGGCTGTCGCCGCATCGTCGCACTACGTGGCGACCTGCCTTCGGGTATGGCCACGCCCGGTGATTTCCGCTATGCCGCCGAATTGGTCCGCTTTATTCGCGAACACTCCGGCGACTACTTCCACATCGAGGTCGCCGCGTATCCGGAAACCCATCCGCAAGCAGAGGACGCGCTGATCGACCTGAAGCACTTCAAAGCCAAGGTGGAAGCCGGCGCGAACGGCGCGATCACACAATATTTCTTCAACCCGGATGCTTATTTCCGCTTCGTCGACGACGTGCGCAAGCTGGGTGTCGATGTACCGATCGTGCCGGGCATCATGCCGATCTCCAATTTCACCCAGCTCAAGCGCTTCTCCGATGGCTGCGGTGCGGAAATTCCGCGCTGGATCGCCAAACGCATGCAGGCGCACGGAGACGACACCGAATCGGTGCGCGACCTTGGTGCGGAGGTCGTCGCGCAACTGTGCCGGCGACTGCTCGAAGGCGGTGCACCGGGGCTGCATTTCTATACGCTCAATCGCGCCAAGGCAACCGAAGCGGTGCTGTCGCGTCTGGATCTTTGACGCGCGTGCCGTCACGGCGTGGCTTGCCGGTTTGCGCGTAAGCTCGGTCATATGACAAGGCCATTCCTTCTATTGTTACTGCTATGGACGCTCTCCCTGCCGCTGCATGCACAGGGCATCGTCCATCGCTGCATCGGTGGGGATGGCCAACCGGTCTTCACCGATCAGCCTTGCGCAGCCCTCAATGCCTCGCCGGCCGTCCCACCTCCCACGCCCAAACCCGATGCCACGCAGGCAGCGGCTACGCCACCGGCGCTGTGTGCCGGCTCGTTGGACGCCCTGCGGCAAAGCGTGATCGATGCCTTCGCCAGCCGCGACCCTAATCGGCTGGCGGCTCTGATGCTGTGGGGTGGCTACGGCAAGCAATCGGCGGTCACTCAGATCCAGGATCTAGGGCAGTTGATGAAACGACCGCTGCTCGGGGTGAGCGGTGACGATGACTCGGATTCCGAAGCACCGGCGGACCAGGATGAGGCACATGGCCCGGTGCTGGTGATACGCACCGCCGCCAACGATGGCACCGGCAGCGCACAACAAACCCGCTTTGCCATTACCCGGCGATCCGGGTGCCTGTGGTTGCTACCCTGAAGGAGCGAAAGGACGAGGGGCGAGCCAAACTCCAGGTAGCCCCAGGGCTGCCCTCTTGAACATTTAGGGCCACCACTCCGGGTATCATGGTGCGCTTTTTGGTTGGAGACCCCTCATGGCGCAGCAGTACCCGGAATGGATCTGGCAGAACGGCAAGATCAAGCCGTGGCAGGAAGCCACCACCCATGTCATGGCGCACGCGCTGCACTATGGTTCGTCGGTATTCGAAGGCATCCGTAGCTACGCCACACCCGATGGCGCGGCGATCTTCCGCCTGACCGACCACCTCAAGCGCCTCTACCAATCGGCCAAGATCTACGACATGGCCCTGCCCTACACCCAGGACGAGCTGGCCGCAGCTTGCCGCGAGGTCGTTCGCAAGAATGGCCTGACCGCCGCCTACCTGCGTCCGGTCGCCTATCGCGGTCTTGGCGGTTTTGGCCTGTCGGCGGAGACGCCGATCGATATGGCGGTGGCGACCTGGCCCATGGGCCCGTATCTCGGGCCGGAAGCGCTGGAGACCGGGATCGAGGCTTGCGTGTCGAGCTGGCAGCGCTTCGCTCCCAACACTATCCCGGCGGGCGCCAAGGCCGGCGGCAATTATCTTTCCGGCCAGCTGATCGCACGCGAAGCGCGCCGTCTTGGCTTTGGCGAAGGTATCGCGCTGGCTGCAAACGGTCTGCTCAGCGAAGGTGCCGGCGAGAATCTATTCCTGGTTTTCGATGGCGCTCTGCACACCACGCCGGCCAGTGCATCGATCCTCACAGGTATCACCCGCGACACGATCAAGACGCTGGCACGCGAAGACGGCATCGAAGTGATCGAGCGCGATATCCCGCGCGAGTACCTCTACCTGTGCGACGAACTGCTGATGTGCGGCACGGCGGCAGAGATCACGCCGATCCGTTCCGTCGACGGCAAGCAGATCGGCAACGGCAAAGCCGGCCGCATCACGCGCCGCCTGCAGGAGCTGTACTTCGGTTTGTTCAATGGGAAGACGAACGACCAGTGGGGCTGGCTGGAACCTCTTTAATGGGTTAGGCCACCCGCCCGTCGGGAGTGAGGAGGATACGCTTGGCTATTCCTCCTCACAGGCTGCGCAGCAGCCGACCTCACACTTAACCCTTCACTCGAATACGATCGCCGCAATCGCGCCGTTCGCATCGCTGCGCGGACGCATCGAGACGTCCCAGCCATAGAGTTCGCACAAGCGGCGCACGATGGCCAGACCGAGGCCTGCACCGCTGCCGCCTGCACCTTCGCCGCGCACGCCACGCTGGAACAGGCGCTCGGCATCTTCGGGCTTGATGCCTGGGCCCGTGTCGATCACTTCGATCCGACCGTTGCCGATCTCGACACGTACGGAGCCCTCTAGCGTGTACTTGATCGCGTTGCCGATCAGATTGGTCAAGGCAACGGACAGCACGGAGGCCGGCGCATTGACACTGATCGTGCCACGCTCGACCAAGTCGATGGTCAAGGGTTTATCGCGCATCTGCGGGCGCTGGCTCTCGATCACGTCGGCAGCGACCTTGGCCACTTCGGTCGTTTCGCCGCGCGTCGGACCTCGACGCTCCGCACGCGAAAGCAGCAACAAAGCTTCGATCAGCTCGGTGGCCTGACGCGACGCACGTTCGATGCGCTTCAGGCGCTCGCGCAGCTTGTCGGTCAGATCGGGCGAGCCTTGCAGCAACTCGGTCGTACTGGCAATCACCGCCAGCGGCGTACGCAATTCATGACTGACATCGGAATTGAATTCGCGATCGCGCTCGACCATCGCAGTCAGGCGATCGGCATAAGCATCCAGCGCCATGGCCAACTCGCCCACTTCATCGTTCGCGAAGAGCGGCGCGAGCGGCTCGACTTTACCGTTCTTGCGAAAATCACGCAGCCGCCGTGCCAGCTCCGTTACCGGCTTGAGCACTTTGCGCGACAACCACAGACCCAGCGCCAACGAAAGCAGGCCAAAAATAAACACCGCACCGATCACACTAATGATCAGTTGCTGCTTGCCCAGTTCGTCTCGGGATACGTCATATTGCAGGAAGCTGATGACCCCGTCTTTGCGTCGCACTGCCAGCTTGTAGTGATGCTGACGGCCGTCCGGGCCCGCCTCGTACATGTCGTGCACACCCGTGTCGAGTGATTGCCACGGCAAGGGCGCCCTATAAATGGTGCGATCGCTCCACGAGTACGCCTTGATGATATTGAACGATGGCGCGCGTTCCGGGTGCTCGACGACTTGCGCATTGAGGTGGTCGACCTCGTCCTGCAGGCTGGTCGTGATCAGCTGATCTTCTACGCGCGAGCGGATGTCGAGCGACGCCAATGCGAACAACGCGCTGAGGCCGAAGCCGAACAGCGCGAAACTCCAGATCAGGCGGAAACGGAGCTTACGCCTGGACTGCATCCGGCTCGACCATGCGGTAACCGATGCCGTGCCGCGTATGAATCAGCGGCTTGTCGAACGGCTTGTCGATCGCCGCACGCAGTCCATGAATATGCACGCGCAGCGAATCGCTGTCGGGCAGTTCCTCGCCCCAGACGCGCTGCTCGAGATCCTGTCGGGTGACCACCGACGGACTGGCTTCCATCAGGGCTTGCAAGAGCTTCAGGCCGATCGGGTTGAGCTGGATCGACTTGCCCTCGCGGGTCACCGTCAGCGTGTCGAGGTTATAGGTCAGGTCGCCGACCTTGAGCACACGGCTTTGCGGGCCCTTGCCACGACGTGCCAGCACTTCCAGGCGCGCGGAAAGCTCCTGCAAGGCGAATGGCTTGGTCATGTAGTCGTCGGCGCCAGACTCGAAGCCGGTGAGTTTTTGCTCCAGAGCGTCGCGCGCGGTAAGCATCAGCACCGGAGTCTGCTTATGCGCCTCATGGCGCAGCTTGCGGGCGACGTCCAGGCCATCCATGCCGGGCAAGGTCAAGTCGAGCACGATCACGTCGAAATCATGGACAACCGCCAGATGCAGGCCCGTGACGCCATCGCCGGCGAAATCCACGACATGGCCTCGATCTTCCAGATAGTCGCCGATATTGGTCGCGATATCGCTGTTGTCTTCGATTACCAGTACGCGCATTGCGTGACTCCGTACGCGGCCGGGAAACCCAGCCCTAGGGGGGATGGAGCAAGCTTAACAAATCGGGACGACACCAGCCGACCGCAAGGGGGGCAGCGGCAGGAGCCGATTAAGAAATCCTGGACGCGACGGGTCGGCAAGCTACCCGGCCCCGGAACTGCGACACGGTAATCCCCCAAAGAAAAAGGCCCAGATGCCTCGACCTGAGAGTCGCGCACCTGGGCCCAAGCTACTGCCCCGATACCGTCATTTGCTGTCACCGGACCAAAGCGGTTGGAAGTGCCGAGCAAATAAACAGTGGGTTCTTTATAGGCCTCGTTCGGTTATAGGGCAGTTAATTGGCGCTGACCGAGGCGTTAACGACTTTGGCAACCGGGCGCTTGAGCTGCGCATGTTGCTCCAGATGCTGAATGATGTGTTGCGAGACGTTCACCCCGGTAGCCGCCTCGATGCCCTCCAGGCCGGGCGAGGCGTTCACTTCGAGGATCAACGGGCCACGATGCGAGCGCAGCATGTCTACGCCGGCGATCTCGAGTCCCAGCGCGGCGGCGGCCTTGACCGCGATGCGCTTTTCTTCGGCGCTGAGCACGGCCGGCACGGCGGTGCCGCCGCGGTGCAGGTTGGCGCGAAATTCACCGGGACTGGCCTCGCGCTGCATCGCCGCGACCACTTTGCGCCCGACCACGAAGCAGCGTAGATCGCTGCCCTTGGCCTCGCCGATGAACTCTTGCACCAGGAAGTTGGCGTACAGGCCACGAAAAGCCTCGATCACGCTCTGCGAAGCGCTGCGTTTTTCGGCAAGCACGACGCCGGTGCCCTGGCTGCCCTCGTTGAGCTTGATCACATGCGGAGGGTCGCCAAGCATCGCCAGCACGTCGGCGGTGTCGTCGGGGTTGTCGCCGAACACGGTGACGGGCATGTCCAATCCCTGTGCCGAGAGAATCTGCAGGCAGCGCAGCTTGTCGCGCGCGCGCAGTACGGCATCGGAAGGATTGGGCGTATACACGCCCATCATTTCCAGCTGGCGCAGTACGGCGGTG
>NZ_DATCRY010000006.1:0-16095 GCF_036568765.1 Dyella sp.
TCCTTCAGCACCTGCGGCGAGAAATCCTTGCCGTTTACCGCCACGATCGTCACACCCGGCACCATGCCGGCCTTCGCGGCCAGGCCTTCCCACTGTGCGTCGCGTACTTCGCCCTTGTCGGATACCTGGATACCTAGCGAGTAAGCCAGGTTGATCGACTTGCGCAGCTTTTCCTGCGTGGTCATGAACTCAGTGGGCTTGTCGTCGAAGGCCAGCTTCCAGCCGCCGCCTTCGATACCCTTCTCGGGCATGGTGTCGCCGGTGTAGTCGAGACGGTCGCGCAGGAAGGTCTTCCAGTCGTACGGCTGTACGTCATTGAGGGTCTTGACCACGTCCTCGAACGTATAGGTCTTGGGCACATAGCTGCCGCTATCCATGCCATAGAACGCCTTGGCGAACTCATCGAGCGTATGCTTGCCGCCGGAGAGCTCGCGGATCTTCGTATCCACGTCCAACCACAGCATCTGGCCTTCCGGGTAGTAATCCGAGCTGCGCCGCAGGTTCATCCAGCCGCCGTTACCGCGCGAAGAAAGGGGGATGCCGTCGGCGGTGTCTTGCAGCGAACGCCACTGGCGGCCGGTGCGCGCGCGCATATCCGCGGCGATCGACGCCAGCGAATCGCGCCATTGATCGGTGGTCCAGATACCCGAGCGTGCCGTCAACACACCGGCAAAGTAATCAGTGAGTCCCTCATACACCCACAACAGGTCGTCCTGCATCGGCTCGGTGTACGTCGGCGTCCATAGATCGGCCGGGCGGCGGAACTTGCCGTTCCACGAGTGCACATACTCATGCGGAAGCAACGAGCCAGCTGCGGTGTGCACCTTCGGGTCGGTAAGGAAGTTGGCGAACAGACGATCGTCGCTCGACTGATGGTGCTCCAGGCCGAAATGGCCCGTGTGATCGGAGACGACGAGCAGGAAGTCGTAGTGGCCGTAATGATGCGCGCCGAACAGCTTGTTCGCCTGCACCACGAGGTTGCGCTGCGGTGCGATCTGCTTGTCGGTGATTTTGACGCTTGCCGCGTCTTCACCCACGATGTCCAGGTGTACCGGCACGGACTGACCGGGCGCAAGGTCCACGCGGTTGAAATACTGGCCCGCGATCATGGGAGAGTCCACGAAGTTCTCGTAGCTCAGCGGCTTGAACGTCACGGTATCGCCCGACTGCGACGCGGTTTCCAGTGCGGTGGCGAACTTCCAACCTGCCGGCAGCTTCACCGTCGGTTCGATCGTGATGCGGCTGGTGTAGTAACCGGCCGGGTAGAACGACACCTCGTTGAATTCGAGCGGGATGTAGTGCGGCGTGGCATCGTCGAGGAAGTCGAAGCTCAGGTCGAGCTTATCCACGCCTTCGGGCACGTCCAGGTGGAAGGCATACATCTCCTTGAGATCGCGGCGCCATGGGATCTTCTTGCCATTGGCCGTGACAATGAAATTGGCCACGTTGGACAAGGGGCCGCTCGGCCTGTGCTCGCCAGGGATCCACTTCGGGTAGTACAGCACCACGTGGCCCGGCGAGACCGGAATGCTCTCGCGCACATGAAGCAGGTGCCGCGCTTGATCGGTCAGGTCTACCGTTACCGCAAGATTGCCTTTGTAAGGTTGATCGAGCGGAGCGGGGAGGTCTTGCGCGAAGACAGCCGGAGCGGTGGTAGCCAACGCGATGGCGATAGCAAGCGAGGCACGACGGAAGGTAAGGCGCATGAGAGATTCCAGGCGGCGGAGGGAAGCCCCGATGGTGGAACGTGGCGACCCGGCATCGTATAGGCCAGAGGTCACGGACCGCGCGTGTTTATCCGATAAATACGTCCGGGAGGCCAGTCACCACCACCGTCGGAGTCGGTGCCTGTGGGCCGGCGGGCGGAAGGTCATGGCAGGTCTCGCAACGGTCGTCGGCACGAGGGGCACTGCGCCCATTGATACGCACCGAGGCGCTCCCCATGACCACGCGTCCCAGGTTCGTGGGAGGCTCCTGGAAAACACCGCTGTAAGGGATATGCGGTGACATATTCTGGGCCATCGACCCCACGAAGGCGCCCGAACGTCCATTAATCCGCACATTAAAGCTCGTATCGAGGGCAACTTTTCCACTGAAGGGAAACGGCATGGGCGTGGGTACCGGTCCGGTCGGCGACGGAATCAGCACGACATGGATGTCGCCAGCGTTGACGATGCTGTTGCCCATGCGTGCGGTAGGTTTTCCCATGGACCTATCCTTAGTTGATGTCGATCGTCGTAGCGCTGAGCTTCATGTTTTGTCCGCCAAGGGCCTGCTGGGACCCCGCGCTTAGATCCAATTTGACCGATCCGGACATGTTCTGGATTACGGCATGGCTTGCTTTCAAGGTCAGCGTATTGGCCGTAGTGATGGTGACGTCGCCCTTACTCTCTATTGCGATGCGATTGTGCGCGGTATCGATCTATACGGTGTTCTGGTGTTCATCGATGAGTGTGAGTTGGCCGTCCTTGCTGTCATCGAAAATCAGCTGCTTGCCTTGGCGGGTCTTGATCGTTCGTACGTCCTGCTGCCGGTCCGCGTCCACTACCGGTGGTCTGGCGTTGCCGCTCCACAGAAAGCCGAGTACAAAACCTTGCTTCGAGTTGCCGTCAGCAAGAGCCACCAATACCGAGTCGCCTTCCTCGGGCAGAAAAAACGCGCCGCAATCCGGACCGCCGTAGAAACTCATCACCTGCAACCAATCCGACTCCAGCGGGCCACTGTCACCCTGAAACAACACAGGGACCCTGCCAAGTCCTCCCGGATCGTCGACCCGTTTGACTTGCGCCCTAGTCATGCCACTGAGCACCTGATCGGTTAAGGCCGCGGGCCGACTTGCATCGGAACTCATGTGCTGAGTCTCCTGATCGGGCGTGGGTCGAAGGCGGACCTTACTAGGCATCCGGATTCGGGCAGCCATGCTTTGGCACCAGCCCAAATAAATCGAGGCCACGCCTCGGTGGCGACGATCAGATGGCGAGCAAATCCCTATGCTTACAGTGCGCCCTGCCAACTGAACTCTGTAGAAGCTAATCAGTGAGAAACGATGCGAAGATCAAGGTCAGGGGGACATTGAATCGCCGGTGTCAACCTCGCCCCATTTCTGAACAAAGAAAAAGCACTCGGACCGACCCAAAAAGCATTTATTTTGACAAAAGTGCGACGAAGGCTTTTATCGAATAGCTTCATGATGCGTTGTGCAGCTTCCGTTTCCGAAACCGTTGTCATTGACCCAGAAAGGACGACGTTCTCACTCCACAAGCCGGCTGGCAAAAAAGCTACGGAGTCCGGGTTTAGCTCCGGACTAGTTGAGTAGGTGTATTCACCGGAGTTCAATTTAAAAAAAGCAGATGTTACTGCCGTTTCAAAGGCAGTCACTAAATAATGCGGACATCGGACTGATGCATCCTGGAGGGCGCGGCCGAGATCAGCAATCTCGCTTCCACGAAGAAAGGTTACATTCTCTTTCGCCTTATGGTTGCCCATTAGTGTATACCGAAGCCGCACCTCCGCCTCAAGCGAATCCAGTACAGCTCGAAGATCATCATTGGCGGCAAAAAAATTTATCCGTTTCTTCACTATTTCACCTTCGGAATAAGTAACAGAGTGTCATTTGGGTAGGCGGCACTCATCACTGGCAACCAACGCGACTATACCGGGCCGCTATCGCCCTGAAACACACGGTGACCCGGCCAAGTCCCTCGGGATCGTCGACCTGTTTGACCTGCGCCATCGTCATGCCAACGAACGTTTTTTTCTCGGGTAATGCAGTGGGCAAGTTTGAATCGGAATTCACGTGCCAGATTCGTGGATGGCACCTGGAAACACCGCTATAAGGGATATGAGATGGGATGTTCTCCGCCATCGAACCCGTGCCACCGCGCACTTCATTGGGGCAAGGCCGTAGACGTGCTTGCGTCGGAAGTCATCTGCCGCGTCTTCTGGGCGAGCGATAGAGGCGATACCGGGCCGCCTTTTGCCGAACGCGAACCTTACCTAAGCACGTCTAGAAAAAGCCAATCAGTGGGAAACGATACGAAGATCAAGGTCAGGCGGAGATTGAACCGCTGTCGTCAACCTAGCTCCGTTGCTGAACAAAGAAAAGGCGCTTGGTCCGACCCAAAACGCGTTTACCTTAACAAAAGTGCGACGGAGCACTTTATCAAATAGCTTCATAAGACGTTGAGCGTCTTCTGTATCCGAAACTGTTGTCACCGACCCAGCAAGAACAATATTCTTGTTCCATAAGCCGGCTGGTGAAAAAGCAACAGAGTCCGGATTTAGCAGTTGACTAGTAGAGTAAGTGTGCTCGCCAGAGTTCAATCTTAAGAATCTAGGCGTTACTTCTTTTTCAAGAGCTGTCACTAGATAGCAAGGGCATTTTGCAGATGCATCCTTAACTGCGCGACCGAGATCGGCAATATCGCCGCCACGAAGAAAGGTTACATTTTTCTCGGCCGTGTGACTTCCCATGAGGGTGTATCGGAGTCGTACCTCTCCCTCAAGCGAATCCAGTACAGGCCCCAAGTCATCATTGACCGCAAAAAAATTTATCCGTTTCTTCACTACTTCACCTTCGGAATAAGTAACAGAGTGTCATTTGGGTAGGCGGCACTCATCACTGGCAACCAACGCGACTCTACCGGGCCGCTATCGCCTTGAAACACACGGTGACCCGGCCAAGTCCCTCGGGGGCGTCGACCTGTTTGACCTGCGCCATCGTCATGCCACCGAACGCTTTCTCGGGTAAGGCCGTGGGCAGGTTTGAATCGGAATTCATGTGCTTTGTATCCTGGTCCGACGTAGATCGAAAGCGGACCTTACTAGACAACGAATACCCAGCCGCCCTCTAGGCCATACGTCCTGCTTGACGCCGAGCCAAGTGTATTGTTGTATTAATACACATGGATGCCTCACTACTGACCATACAACCTTCCTCGCCGGAGCCGATCTATCGGCAGATCGTCGAGCAACTGCGCCGGCTGATTGCGGCGGGCCAGCTTACGCCGGGTGAACTGTTGCCCTCGGTGCGCGATGTGGCCGGCTTCCATGCCATCAACCCGATGACGGTATCGCGTGCCTACGGCATGGCCGAGAGCGAAGGCCTGCTGGAAAGGCTGCGCGGCAAGGGCATGGCCGTAGCGCAAACGCATCGCGCGACACAAAGCCAGGCGCAGCGCCTGGCCTTGCTCGAACCGCAACTGCTGGCGCTGGCGCGCCAGGCGAACGAACTGGAATTGCCAGCCGATCCCGTCCTGCGGCGGCTGGCCAAACTGCTGGGGGAATGACGATGAATGCCGTACTTCGCGAGACTGCAACGATCGCTCCGTTATCCGCGCAGGGACTGCACCATGCCTACGGTCGGGAGACTGTGATCGCCGGCATCGATCTTGCGCTCGAACCCGGTAGCGTGCTCGGCCTGATCGGCCGTAACGGTGCCGGCAAATCCACCTTGATTCGCGCCATGGTGGGGCTGCTCGAGCCGAGCGAAGGCAAAGCCTTCGTCTTCGGCGAGCCGGCACTGCGCCTGTCCGATGCCGCCAAGGGCCGGCTTGCCTACGTCGCCCAACAGCCGGAGGCGCTGGCGTGGCTCACCAGCGAGCAGATGCTCGATTACTTCGGCCGCTTCTATCCTCGCTGGGACAATCGCTTCGCCAAGAGCATGCTCGAGCGCTGGCAGATCCCGGCCAAGCGATTGCTAGCCAAGCTCTCACCCGGCGAGCGTCAGCGCGTGGAGCTGATCCGTGCGCTGGCTTCGCAGCCCGACCTGTTGGTGCTGGACGAACCGGCTGCCGCGCTCGATCCGGTTGCGCGGCGCGAACTGTTGCGCGAAGTGGCGATTCGCGCAGGCGAGTCGGGCACCACGGTACTGTTCTCCACACATATCGTCTCCGACCTGGAGCGCGTGGCTTCCGATATCGCCTTCATGCATGAAGGGCGCTTGATCCTGCACTGCCCGGTGGACGATACCAAGGAGCGTTTCATGCGCCTGTGGTTGCCGCCACGCCTGAGCGCGGCAGCACCGGAGATCGCTCTGAGCCACCGCCAGCATGGCGACGGCAGCATCAGCCTGGTGATCGAACGCGATGCCAACGGCCAATGGCCGCAGCAGGCGACGTTGCCAGGCGCACGTGTCGATCCCCTTGGGCTGGAAGACCTGTTTGTGGAGATCGCCGAATGACTCCCTACATCACCATTCCCTGGCGTTCGACGCGAGCACCGGCGCGCTGGGTATTCATGCTGCTGTATGTCTGCTGCGCCATCGTGGCGGCGTGCATTCTGATTTACGGACCGCATAACGCCAGCGCGGCTGGCGACGCACTGAGCGCCGTGGCATTCGGTACGATCTACTGCTGGGGCTTCTACTATTCGCAAACACTGCTGTTTGCGGCCGATGCGCACGGCATGCGCGTCCCGGGCATGCCACGTAACGTAGGCTTGAGTCTGCTGTTGCATGGTTTGTTATTCGTTGTCGTTCCTGCAGCGATACTGGCACCGCTCGGTGCGCCGGTATGGCCGAGCATGGTACTGCTGGCACTATGCGTTACCGGCGGTTTGCTGTTCGCGTGGATGCCGCAGTACGTAGCCTCGTTGCTGGCCTTGCTGCCGGCCATCATGCTAAGCCCCAACCTTCGTCTTCCCGGGCCGAGTACGCCGGATTTTCTTGGCTGGGCGGTGCCGGTGCTGCTGGGCGCGTTAGCGATAGCGGCCTTACGTTGGCACTCGCTACTGTTTTCGGGTCGTACGCTCGAGCAGGCGCGCGGGAGGCCCATGGTGCTGCAGTTCCGCCGCCTGGAAAGCGGTGGTCTGGGCGGCTGGTTCGCCATGGACAACAAAAACCTGGCGCAGAACCGGTGGCCAGCCTGGGCCCAGGCGTGTGCGAACTTGCGTGGTGTCGGTCCGAAAGCGCCGATGCGTACCTTGCGCGTCGCGCTGGGAGGGTTCTACACACCGATGACTTGGTGGGGTTATTTGTCGATAGCACTGCAATGGGGGTTTGCGATCGCTGTTTTCCTGGTCGTGATCGCGGCGACGAAGTTCCGTTATGGCAGCGATTTCGTGATGGAACTGTTTCAGCGGTTGACCCTTCCCATGTTCTCCGGTTTCGCGGCCTATGCGACCGCGCTGATCTCCGTCATGACCATTGCGCGCATGACGCAGCGTTGGAACCACGTCAATCGCGAATTGCCGTTGATGGCGTTGATGCCGGGGCTGGGTCAAGCCGATGAAGTCAAACGTTCCTTGTTGACCGCGTCGCTGGTACGCCCGCTGATCGCACAGGCAGCAATGACTGCCTTGCTGATCGCAAGCGCGTTATATCTGCATGCCGAACCGATCGTCATAGTAGCGGTGACTGTCGCCCAGCTCGGCTGTGCTGCGCTGTTGCCGGCTCTGATACTGCGCACGATGGGCGGTGTTCCGCTGCCTGGTTGGGTGCTCGGTGTCGGATGTGTCGTGCTGCTTCTGGTCGTCAACATCAACAGCCTGCTGCCATGGATGTCGCGTCTGCCCACACCATCGCATCAGCTCTATGAGCATGCCGCGTTCTATCTCGCCGCGTTCTGGCTGGCGGTGATTGCGTTCCTGGCCTGGCTGGGTAGCAGTGGCTGGAAAGCATTGCGCAGCCGTCCGCACGCATTTATCGCGAATCTGGGTTGAATCAGGAGCCCGCCCCGTGCATTACGCGGGGCGGGCTTCGGCTATCACGATTTGATAAAGGCCAGCACATCCTGGTTGAAGCGGTCCGGCTCAACCTGCGCCAGGCCATGGGCACTGCCCTTGTACACTTTGAATGTGGCGTTCTTGACGATCTTGGCAGTCTTTTCACCTGCGGCCGCGATCGGCACGATCTGGTCGTCGTCGCCGTGGATCACCAGGGTCGGCTTGTCGATCTTTTTGAGATCCTCGGTGTAATCGACCTCGGAGAACTCATGGATGCAGTCGTACTCGCCCTTGATACCGCCTTGCATGCCCATGCGCCAGAAGCTTTCGCGCAGGCCTTCGTTGATCTTGGCGCCATCGCGATTGAAGCCGTAGAACGGCATGGTCAGGTCGCGATAGAACTGTGAGCGATTGTTCGCTACGCCTTGGCGAATCCCGTCGAACGCTTCCTTCGGCGTGCCTTCCGGATTGGCCGGTGTCTTGAGCATCAACGGCGGCACGGCACCCACCAGCACCACCTTGGCCACGCGGCCGGTGCCGTGACGACCGATGTAGTGCGCCACCTCGCCACCTCCGGTGGAGTGGCCGATCAGAATCGCGTCCTTGAGGTCGAGCTTCTCGATCAGCTCGGCCAGATCGTCGGCATATTGATCCATGTTATTGCCGTCCCAAGGCTGGTCGGACAGTCCATGACCGCGCCGATCGTGCGCGATCACCCGGTAGCCTTGTTGCCCAAAAAACAGCATCTGCCCATCCCAGGCGTCTCCCGCCAGCGGCCAGCCGTGCGAAAACACAATCGGCTGCCCCTTGCCCCAATCCTTGTAAGCGATCTTCGTCCCGTCTTTCGTGGTGATGCTGCTCATCGTCCGCTCCTTACATGGCTATGCGCTTGGCGCAGGTTGGTTGAAACACAACGGCCCGGCCTGGAGGGCGGATCGTCCAGGCGGGCGGCGAGTGGTTCGGCTGGTTCCCGAATTCGAAAGAAATAGCAGACGGATCGTTATCCCGGCGTGGAGTTTTGCGCCTCCGGGCCACCGTTGCTTTTGGCGGTAACGCCCACAGCTAAAGCCCATCACGGCGGCACCGGTGCATGTCGATTTGGCATACCTGCCATGCATGCGGGCACCGTCACGACACGACCTTTCGGAGCATTCCCATGGCCCATCCGGCCCTCTTCAAGCCTTTCCACGTACGTAACCTCGAACTGGCGAACCGCATCGTCATCGCCCCCATGTGCCAGTACTCGGCGGTGGACGGTTGCATGACCGACTGGCATCAGATTCATCTGGGTCAGTTGGCGCTTTCGGGGGCTGCGCTGCTGACCATCGAAGCGACGGCCGTATCGCCGGAAGGCCGCATTACCTATGCCGATGTCGGCCTGTACGACGATGCGACCGAGGCAGCGATGGGGCGTGTGCTGGAAAGCGTGCGACGTTGGTCGAAGGTGCCGATTGCGGTGCAGTTGGCGCATGCCGGGCGCAAGGCATCTACCGAGGTGCCGTGGGCCGGTGGCGGTCCGTTGGCTGCGGACGATCCGCATGGGTGGCAGGTGGTCGCACCGTCGGCGGCGGCGTTTGCGGACGGGTATCAAACGCCGGTGGCCCTGGATCGCGCTGGCATGGATCGGGTACGCGATGAGTTTGTCGCCGCGGCCAAGCGTGCGGCGCGGTTGGGCATCGATGCGGTGCAGCTGCACGCGGCACATGGTTATCTGCTGCATCAGTTCCTCTCGCCGTTGGCCAACAAGCGCGTCGACGAGTACGGCGGCTCGCTGGAGAACCGCATGCGCTTTCCGTTGGAAGTGTTCGACGCGGTGCGCGCGGCCTTCCCGGCAGACAGAACGGTGAGCGTGCGCGTCTCGGCGACGGACTGGGTCGATGGTGGGCTGGATGTCGAGCAGGTCGTCACATTCGCCAAGGCGCTGGAAGCGCATGGCTGCGATGCGATCCATGTTTCCAGTGGCGGCTTGCATCCGGGGCAGAACATTCCTGTCGGGCCGGGTTATCAGGTGCCTCTGGCGCGTGCGGTGAAGGCTGCAGTGAAGATGCCGGTGGTGGCGGTGGGTCTGATTACCGAGCCTGAACAGGCCGAGACGATTATTGCTACAGGCGATGCCGATTTGATCGCGCTCGCTCGTACTGTGTTGTACGACCCCCATTGGCCTTGGCATGCAGCGGCGGCTTTGGGAGCGCAGGTGCGGGCGCCGAAGCAGTATCTGCGCAGCCAGCCGGCGCGCTACAAGGATCTGTTCGGAGTGCGTGGGCCGGTGAAGATCGAGCCGTGGTGGGTGGACGGGGAGTGACCGTCCCTCAGTAGCCGATCGGCGCTCCAGGCAAGGCTCCTCCTCCTGCTTGCAGGGGGAGGCTGGGAGGGGGTGAGTTCTTGCAGGAAGCCAGATGTTCTTTGTCCGTTTTAAGGATAGGTAAGCATCTGGCGTTTCCCGAAGCTCGCCTATAAACAGGGGAGGGCGCGCGCCTCCCCCGTGCAGGCAAGCCTCTTCTTCGAGCTCGGCAATCTAGAACAAATCCCCTTGCGGCGAGGGCTCGCGTGGTGGCACAAAGCGCGAGCAGTCCAGTTGTACGCCGTCAGCCTCATTGAAGCCGAACTTGCGGCAAGCTACCTCGAATCGTTTCTTGATCATCTGCGCAAATACACCTTCGCCGCGCATGCGTGTGCCGAAGTCGGCTTTGTAATCCTTGCCGCCATGCATCTGCTGGATCAGGCTCATGACATGCTCGGCGCGCTGCGGCACATGCAGCGCCAGCCATTCGCGGAACAGCGCTTTCAGTTCGTATGGCAAGCGCACGGTGGTGTAACCGGCTCGCTTGGCTCCGGCAGCGGCAGCCTGTTCCAGCACGGCTTCCATATCGCGATCGTTGAGCGCCGGAATCATCGGCGACACCAGTACGCCCACCGGAATGCCGGCTTCGCGCAGGGCGGCAATAGCCTTGATGCGTCGATGCGGTGCGCTCGCGCGCGGCTCCAGTTTGGCAGCCAGGTGATTGTCCAACGAATTGATGGATACAAAGACCAGCACCAGGTTTTCGCGCGCCATGGCGGCGAGGATGTCGATATCGCGCTCGACCAGCGCATTCTTGGTGACGATGGTGCAGGGATGATGGCACTCGGCCAGCACTTCCAGCGCGGCACGCGTGAGCCGCCAGCGGCGTTCCACCGGCTGATAGGGATCGGTATTGCTGCCGATATTGATCGGGCTGATCCGGTAGCTTTTCTTGCCCAACTCCAGCCGCAGCACCTCGGCCAGATTGCTCTTGGCACGCAATTTGGTTTCGAAATCCAGGCCGGGCGAGAGATTGAGATAGCTGTGCGACGGCCGCGCGAAACAATAGATGCAACCGTGCTCGCACCCGCGATACGGATTGAGCGCCTGACTGAAACGAATGTCCGGCGAATCGTTGTGACTGATGACGCTGCGCGCGCGCTCCTCGGTTACTTTGGTACGCGGCCGCGGTTGCGTTTCGTCCAGCAGCGCGTGCTGCCAGCCATCGTCCTCGGCATGGTGACGGATCGTTTCGAAGCGCCCCTCCGGATTGGAGGCGGCGCCGCGGCCTTTATAGGCCTGTGGCGGCGTGGAGGTCATCGCACGACTCTAGGCCATGGCTGTCTCACCGCTGGCGACACCCCCGGATGCTATGCGCGTGCTGCCCTCCCCGGTGAACAGGGGAGGGAACAGTCAGCAGCGTTGCGATGCAAGTGCTTCTGTGCTCCGCATCGCGATGCGCTTATGGGTTTTCCCAATATCCACCCGCACGATCGCCGATCAGGTGGATCGAGTCGTAATCGGTCTTGGTGAGGTATTGATGGGTCGTCGTGGTCCACTTGTGCGGCTCGGCGGTCGGATATTCCGCCAGCAGCTTGTACCGCGAGCCGATCGCATAGAACCCGGCGGTGAATTCGTGACTCTTGCCTTTGGGTACATTGCCGTATCCGATCTGCTGACCGAACGGCTCGTAGATGGTGATCCAGACATCCTGGTCGGTCTTGTTGAATACCTTGAATCCAGCCATGTCGCTTCTCCTGGTCAGTCGCGCTTGCAGGGGCCGCTGCGGCGCCCTGCAAGCTGCGGTAAACCCGCCCCTGTCGTCAGGGAATCAGGGATTGATGCGCTTGATCTCGCTCAGCTGTGCGGGACCGGACAGTGGCTTGAAGACGTAAACCAGCGCAGGGAACTGCGGCCCCGGCAGCTGCGTCCCGGTGCCAGTGCACAGGAAGCAATAGTTGGTACCGGCCACGACCTGCGTGGCGACCGCATTGGCGGTGTACTTCACGCCCACCAAGTTACCGAAAGCTTCCTTGAGGACGGCCTCCGCTTCGGCACTCACGTCATAGTTGAATTCGCTCCAGCCCCCAGCGATCTGCGTCATGTCCTTCACTCCATGCTGGCCGCCGATGAGTGGGCTTGTTGCTGCGACGGCCGGCAGCAACAAACCGCGAAGCCGTAAGGGCGGCCTCGGAAGTTGCAAAAGCTTGCGCGTCGCGACCGGAATCGTCTGTAGAACAAACACGCTACAATCGCGATCCACCGCCCCGTGGTACGTTCATCTGCTCATGAATACCGCGCGACACGATGCCGACCCGCCGTTGATCCACGTGGCGATCGTCGAAGACGATCCGAGCTTCTGTATGGCTTTGAGTCAGGCAGTTCATGCGGCGGCGGATATGTTGTTGGTCGGTGTCGCCAGCTCGCGCATCGAAGGCCTGGCTTTGTTGCAAGGCCCGCCGGCGGATGTCCTGCTGGTCGACCTTGGCTTGCCGGACGGTTCGGGGATCGACGTCATTCGTGCGGCCGTCCAGCAATGGCCAAGCTGCAGCATCATGGTCAGCACCAATTTCGGCGACGAAACGCATGTCATGCGTTCGATCGAAGCCGGTGCGGCGGGTTATCTGCTCAAGGACAGCTCGCCGGTACGGATGGTCGATGAGATTCGCAGCCTGGCCAGCGGCGGCAGCCCGATCAGCCCGATCATCGCGCGGCAAATCCTGGCGCGCTTCCGGCAGCCCGGTCCCGATCCGCAGCCCGTCGCGCAGGCGCCAGCTGCACCGGATCTGCTGTCCCCGCGCGAGCGCGAAGTTCTCGACCTGATCACCAAAGGTTTTACCGCCCAGGAGATCGCGAAGCTGATGCAGTTGTCGCCCTTTACGGTGCGCTCGTTTGTCCGGCGGATCTACAACAAGCTTCAGGTCAGCTCCAAGGCCGAGGCGATCTACGAAGCGAGAACGCTGGGGCTGTTGCCGGATTAGCGCGTGGCTCCCATCCTCATCGTCGTCCCGGCTCGAGGGGCGGTCGGCGATCCCATATAGTCGTCCCATGAGATTCCGCCCAGCCGCACTTGTTCCCTATGCCGTGCTCGCCGCGTCGACGCTGCTGCTGGTAGCTGTCGGTGCCTGGTATGCGCGGGCGGGCGGGGACGATCCAGCGACGGCAGGCGCGCACCTGACCCGCGCCGAATGGCAGGTTGTCGATACGCAAGGCTTTCGCGCGCCCCCGTCGACCGTCGATAGCGCAAGCTTGCCCGGTACCTGGCAACCGGTCGTACTGCCGGATGCCTTGCACGATGCCAAGTCCGGTCCAGCCGATGGCGGCGTGCGCACCAGCTGGGTGAAGCTATCCACGCAAGGCTTGGCGATCCCGCCGGGTCCGCTGCTTCTTTACGGTGCCCGCATCCATACCGATGGAACGATAGCGATCTACGTCAATGGACAGCTGGTGCATCGCGCCCAAGCGCAAGGGCCGTTGTGGAACAGTCTTTTCACGCCGCTGCTTGTCGACCTCACCGAACACGAAGGCGGGGCGGTACCTAAAGAGATTCTGCTGCGGATCGAGCACACGTCCAGCTTCCGCGTCGGCGTATCTTCCCTCTGGCTGGGATCGCCAGACGCCATGCGGGAGCGCTACTACGTGCGCCTGTGGTTGCAGCAGGAAATGCCCGCCACGCTCAACACCGCGTTCCTGGCCGTGGGCTTTTTTGCGTTATTTATCTGGTTCAAGCGCAGACACGAGACCAGCTATCTGCTTTTCTTTTATCTTGCGGCGACATCGTTTGCCGCGCATATGCATTACTACGCGAACTTGCCCATCGCCAGCGGCTGGTTCGCCTGGATGACGCTCAATGCGCTGTTCTGGCTGATCGTCGCCATACACTTTTTCCTGCGTCAACTGCATGGCCGTCGGTTGCTATGGCTTACGCGCGGCCTGGTCGGCATCAGTGCGACGATCACCGTACTGACCTTGCCGTCGATCCAGGTCTTGTCGGTCATGCCGAACGCTCCGATCGTCGCGCCGTCGATCTACGCCATCATCTTGCTGGCCGCACTTACGGTCTCTATCGTCGACGGCGTTGCTGCCTGGAATCGTTCGCGCGAAGGGCGCCTACTGATGCTTTGCCTGGGCGTATGCGTACTGCTGGGCATTCCCGACTGGATGCTGCACAACCATGTGATGAATCCGGAGGGCTGGTTCACCGGGGCGTATACCAACGCCGTGACCTTCGGTGCATTCGGCCTATTGATGTATCGCCGCTACATCAATGCGATCGGCGAAGTCGAGCGGATCAACGCCAGCCTTGCGCAACGCCTGCAGCAGCGCGAAAGCGAGCTCGCTCTCAGCCATCGGCGCCTGCTGGAAGCCGAGCTTCGCCAGACCATCAGCGACGAACGCCAGCGCCTTATGCAGGACATGCACGATGGGCTGGGTTCCTCCTTGATCAGCGCCATCCGCTCCGTCCAGGGCGGCGGTGTGGATAGCGGGCAGGTTTCGCAGATCCTGAAAGATTGCCTCGACGACCTTAAGCTGACGATCGATTCGATGGAGCCGGTGGATGCCGATCTGTTGCTGTTGCTGGCCATGCTGCGTTTCCGCCTCGAGCCCCGCTTGAAAACAGCCGGCATCGCTCTCTCCTGGGAGGTGCAGGATCTTCCCGCACTGAGCTGGCTCGACCCCTCCAGTGCATTGCATATCCTGCGCATTGCACAGGAGAGCATCGCCAATATCCTTCGGCATGCCCAAGCCAGCGAGATCCGGGTGCGCACCACGGTAGCGACCGATGCCATCGAGGTGCATATCGAAGACAACGGCCGGGGCTTCGATATCGAGCGCGCACTTGCCGCTGCTACCGGTCGCGGCCTGCACAACCAGCAGCGCCGCGCCGCCGCCATCGGTGGCACGGTGACCTGGCAGGCGATCGATGGGGGCGTCCGCTTCACCTTGCGTCTACCGCTGGAACGACAAGTCGTGCCCGCCGGCTAAATACTTGTCTAGGCAAGAAAACCGGCTGGCGGCGTCGTAAAGAATTTCGACCGCCGGCCGTTAACCCCCTTGAGGCGATGGCTACAAAGAGGGCCACGTCGAGCAACGCACAGGGGAAAACGCCATGGGTATCTTCCGGTGGTTCGGACGCACTTCGCTCAACGCGAGGGTGTGGTTGGTCTTGCTGACCGTCGCAACCGGCCTTGCCGGCCTGACTGTCGTGTCGGAAATCGAAAGTCGAGACGTGCAGATGGCTGCACTCGGCGACAGCCTGCACGATCAGGTGCAAAGTGCCATCGCCATCGCCGATGACTATCGCCGGCGTGCGGCAACCGGAGAGATGAGCGAGGCCGACGCGCGCAAGCTGGCGTTGCGCGAGATTCAGGCCATGCGCTGGGACGAAGGCACCGGTTACATCTTCGCTTTCGATTCGGATGCCAAACTGTTGATGCACCCGTTGCGTACGAAAGATATCGGCAAGAGCATCCGCGACGACACCGATGCCCAGGGTTTTCATCACTATGCTGCCATGTTGTCGGCCGATCGCGAGGTGGGTTACGCGATGACGCGGTACATCCAGCTTATGCCGGACAGCAAGGCGACCAAGCCGAAGATCAGTTACTCGGAGTGGTACAAGCCCTGGAATATCCACTTCGTCTCGGGTGCGTATTTCGACCATATCGATGCGGCGTTCCATGCGCAGCTGGTCAAGAGTCTGTTGCGCGCGGCGGGTATCGCTACGGTTGTGGTTCTGCTGGTCTGGTTATCGATGCGCAGCATCAAGTCGACCATCGGTGGCGAACCTGCCGATGCGATGCGCATGGCCGAAAACATCGCGCAAGGCGATCTGCGCAGCGATAGCCTGCCTGCTGCTGCCGAAGGCAGCTTGATGCACGCATTGCAAGGCATGCGCACCCGCCTGGCGGACATCGTGGTGGATGTCCAGCGCGGTGCCGGGATGGTGACGCTGACCGCCCAGCAGATCGCGCAAGGCAACGACGATCTGTCGCACCGCACGCAGGAGCAGGCGTCCAGTCTTGAGGAAACCGCGGCATCCATGGAGGAGATGACTGCCACGGTCAAGCAAAACGCCGAGAACGCGCTACAAGCCGATCAACTCACCCGGGCAGCCCGCACACAGGCCGAGCGTGGCGGTGAAGTGGCGG
>NZ_DATCRY010000007.1:0-5724 GCF_036568765.1 Dyella sp.
GTCCGACGGTGTGCGCGACCCGCAGTTCTCCGCCGACAAGGGCGGCTCGCTCACCGCCACGCTGACTCACAATTTCGGCGAGAGCGGTTCGCTGATGTTCTACGCGCGCGACCTGAAGGACCACAACCAGTTCGTTACCGACACGCCGATCCTCAACCCTGCCCGCGGCCAGTTCGATGCCTATCCGGGCTTCGATCCGCTGACCGGCACCTTCGGCAGCAAGGCCAACCAGTACAGCTGGATCCAGACCACGCCCTGCAATACCCCCGGTTGCGAACCGGGCGGTCAAGGGTTGAACCTGGCCAAGGGACGCGGCGCCGACATCCTTTCACTGGGCGGTAACCTCGATCTCGACTTCGGTGACGGCTGGAGCTTGTCCGACAAGTTCAATTTCACCGGCGGTCAGATGAATACGATCGCCTTCTTCAGCACCGGTGCCAATCCGCAAACGCTCAGCAGTTACATCGCCGATGCCCTGGTTGCCAACAACTTGCCGGCCAACACCACCGCCACCGCCGTCTACACCAACAACGGTCAGGCGGCGGACATGAACCAGAATGTCACCACGCAAGGCCTGTGGTCGGTGCGCAAGCGCATCCAGGGTGCCTCGAACGAGTTCCACCTGAGCAAGGAAATTTTCGACGGCAATACGCTCACGATCGGCAACTACACAGCTGTCTACAACGATCATGACACCTGGTTCCTCGGCAACAACATGCTGCTGCAGGCCAAGAACAACCCGAGCCCGATCGCCGTCAACCTGGGCAACGGCGACGTGCTGTCCAATCCCGGCGGCTTCGTCAGCGGTCCGTCCACGGCGATCCGCGAGGCTTGGAACGGCTTCAATACGGCGTTCTTCCTGACCGATTCGTGGAAGGTCGACCAATGGTTGTTCGATGCCGGCGTACGCGTCGAGCGCCAGCAGGCCAACGGTCGCATCCAGAACACCGCGACCGGCGATCTCGATGCGAATCCGAGCACGCTTTACAACAATAACTCGCAGTACGTCGTCGCCGGCAACTCGTACATCAACTACGCGAAGACCGCACCGTCCTGGACGATCGGTGCCAACTACGAAATCCAGAGCAACATGAGCGTGTACGCACGCATCAATGACGGCGTACATTTCCCTGGCTTCGACGACCTGCGCGGGCTGCCCAGCCAGCCGATCAACAAGATCCACAACATGGAAATCGGCTACAAGTACCAGGCCGACTGGATCTATCTGGATGTCAACGCCTACCGCAAGCTGTTCTACAACGTGCCGTATACGATCACCCAGGGCAACGGCCAGCAGTTCTCGTTCGACTACGGTTCGGCGACCAAGGGCATCAACTTCACTACCGTGCTCAAACCTTTCGAAGGCTTCACGGTACAGCTCAGCGGCGACTACATGGACGGTCACTACACGCACAGCGCCGCGTGTACGCCATATACCGCCCAGGACGGCAGCCAGCAGTGCGCCAGCCTCGATGGCATGCAGTTGCAGCGCCAGCCGAAATTCCAGGGCCGCCTGACCCCCGGTTACGAGTTCCCGACCGCGTGGGGCAGCATGAAGTTCTGGGTGACCTACGAATATGTGGGCAACCGTACCGGTGACCTGATCGAACAACAACCGCTGGGCCAGTACCACGATTGGAGCTTCGGTGCGACCGCAAACATCGGCCAGCAATGGCAGGTCAATCTGCAGGGTACGAACATCACCAACGAGATCGGCATCACCGAAGGCAATTCGCGCTTGTTCGGCTTTGCCAGCAGCGGTGGCGTGATCCTGGCCCGCTCGATCGAGGGTCGCGAGGTCAATCTCCAGGTGAAGTACAAGTTCTAAGCACTCCCCCTCGGCTTTCCCGGGCGCTGCGATGTCGGCGCCCGGGTTCTTTTATCCACCGCATTTCGAGGTGTGCATGAGCCGGTTCCGCATGGTCGTCGCGCTGGCGACGATCTACATGGTGTTTGCGATTCTGCTCAACAGCGTCGGCACGGTCATTCTGCAATCCATCCACACGTTCGGCATCGACAAGCCCCAGGCCAGCCTGCTGGAACTGTTCAAGGATCTGCCGATCGCCCTCACGTCGTTCCTGGTCGCCTCGTTCCTGCCCAAGCTCGGTTACCGGCGCGCCATGATGCTCGCACTTTGCATCGTCGGCGGCGCTTGCACGTTGATGCCGCTTTACCCGAGCTTCCATACCACCGAATTGCTATTCACCTGCATTGGCGTGTCGTTTGCGTTAGCCAAGGTGTCCGTGTACTCCTCGATCGGACTGCTCACTCGCGACAAAGCCGAACACGGCAGACTCACCAACACCATCGAAGGCCTGTTCATGCTTGGCGTGCTCGCCAGCGGTTGGCTATTCAGCGCCTTCATTAACCACGCCGATCCAGCCAACCCGTCCTGGTTCAATGTCTACTGGCTGCTGGCTGTCCTGTGCCTGGGCACGGTCGTCCTGCTCTATGGCGCAGAGCTCGATGAATCGGCCGCACACGGCGAGGCGCGGCTGTCGATCGGACAAGCGATGCGCGAGATGTACCGGCTGATGATGCGCACGCTGGTCTACGTATTCCTGCTCTCGGCGTTCCTTTATGTGCTGATAGAGCAGAGTTTCAGCACCTGGCTGCCGACCTTCAACAACGAGATCCTCAAGCTGCCCAATGCGATGAGCATCCAGATGGCAAGCATCCTGGCCGGCGCCACGGCGCTGGGACGCATCCTCGCCGGGCAGCTGCTCCGTCGCATGCACTGGCATACGCTGCTCAACCTATGTGTGATCGGTATGGGCGCGCTGATCCTGACTGTGTTGCCCCTGGCGGGCCACAGCCCGTCGACTGCCCCTACGGGCTGGCTCGAAGCGCCGGTGGCAGCCTACCTCATTCCATTGATCGGCCTGCTCATGGCACCGATCTATCCGGTCATCAACTCGGTCGCCCTCAGCTCGCTGCCGAAGCCGACGCATGCGGCGATGACCGGCCTCATCGTCATCTTCTCCGCACTTGGCGGCACCCTCGGCTCGCGCATCACCGCCATCGTATTCGCCAGCTTCGGCGGCATTCACGCGTTCTATTTCTCGCTGGTGCCGATGACGCTGATCCTGGTGACGCTGTTTCTGTTCAAGCGCGAGACCGACCGTGCCGGAACCCCTCCCGTGCTCGCGCCCGAGGGCGCCGCGTAAGATCGATGGCTGGCAGACCTGAAGGAAAACGAACACCATGAAATCCGTCCTGCGGTATTTGCCACGCGTACTGGCATTGAGTCTTCTCCTCGTCACCGCCCGCGCCGGCGCCGCAACTGACCCCAGCTTCGTACTTACCGGCACCTCCGACCAGTTCGACGGTTATTTCCCTAGCTATCTTGCCAACGGGTATTTCTCCACCATGACCTCGGTGCGCGGCACCGGACCGACCATGGGCTACATGGTCGCTACCATGGATTACGCCAAGGACGACATCGCACGTCCCGCCGCCATGCCCGGCTGGAACGAGATCGACTACAACCCAGGCGGCGGGTGGCTCAACAGCACCCGGGTAGCGAAAGAGATCTTCACCGACTACGCACAGACGCTGGACATGTACGGCGCGACGTTGAATACGAAGTACCGCTTCGTTTACGCCAACAAGTCCACCGATGTCGAGGTCGCCACCTTCGTCAGCCAGGACGCCAATCACCTGGCCGCTACCCGTTTCACCATCACCCCACAGTTCGACGGCAGCGTGGAGCTCACTTTCCCGATCCGCCTGTGGTCGGAGCACCAGCCGCGATTTCCGATTGCGAAGATGACGGGCGACGAGATGATCGCCGCGGTCATCGCCAGCGGGCAGAATCTGGACAACAAACCGGTACCTGCCCCCGACCGTGCCGCGGTGTGGTATCCCGGCGTGGTGCGTATCCAATCCACGGGCGGCGATACGAAGACGCTCACGTTGTGGCTGGACGGCCGCGCCGAACAAGGCGTGGCTGTAGCGCAGGCGGTCGCCGTCGAATTGCCGAAGGGCCTCGACGTCGAGGACATCCAGCTGGAGAAGAGCCCATACAAGCTTTCGCTCAACCTGAAAGCGAAAGTCCATAAGGGCCAGCACTACCGCTTCACCAAGTACATTGCGGCATCGCGCGAGGGTTGGGGCGGCGACGCAAAAGCCGATCTGGCGCTGGCCGAACAAGCGCGCACGACTGGCTTCGACACGCTGCTAGCCCATCACCAGGCTGCATGGCACAAGCTCTGGGAGTCGGATATCCGCATCGATGGCGATGCCAACGTGCAGAAAGCGGTGCATTCGGATCTGTACTACCTGCTCTCCAACACCACCGTCGGGACAAGCTGGCCGATGGGGGCGTGTGCGCTCACGCCCGGCTATGCCGGGCATGCGTTCTGGGACAGCGATTCGTGGGTATTTCCCGCCTTGCTCCTGTTGCACCCGGAGCGGGCCAAGCCGATCGTCATGTTCCGCCATCGCACGATCGGACCGGCACAGACGCGTGCGGCGCAATTCGGCGCAAAAGGCACCATGTATCCATGGGAAGCCGATCCGGAGACGGGCAAGGACTATACCCCGCATTTCGCCTATCAGGTCTATCGGGAAATCCACGTCAATGCCGATATTGCTATCGCCCAGTGGCAGTACTACAACGCGACCGGCGACGATGCCTGGCTCAAGCAGTACGGCTGGCCGGTGATCGAACAAGTGGCCACGTTCTGGGCCAGTCGCGCCAGTTACGACAAAGCAAACGATCGCTACGAGATCCACCACGTCACCTCGCCAGACGAGGCTTATAACGACGTGCCGAACGATTCGTTCACCAATGCCGCCGCGCAGAAAGCGTTGCGCATCGCGGTCAAGGCGGCGGCGAAAGTCGGCGCAAAGGCCGATCCGCAATGGAGCACGATCGCAGACAAGATGTACATTCCGTTCGATGAAAAGGCCCAGCGTCATCTCGATTTCGATGCCTCGGTACCGCACGACAAGATCACCTGGATGGGATCGTCGCTGGCCTGGCTGATGTATCCCAATCTCGACCTGCCGATGTCACCGCAGGTACGCCGCAACGATTTCGACTTCCAGCTGCACGAGCTGAAGGAGCATGGCGACGATCCGAACGAGATGATGATGGTGATGCTGGCCGTCGGCTCGGCGGAGCTCGGCGATGCGCAGGGCGCCGGCGACTGGATTCAGCGGAATCTCACCGGTTTCCTGAAAGCGCCGTTCAACGTGCGCACCGAGACGGTCGCCAACAACGCCGGCTATATTCTCGCCACGTCGGCCGGCTTCGTGCAGAGTTTCGTCTACGGCTTGAGCGGTCTGCGCATCGACGAGAACGGGCTTACCCAGGCGTATTCGCCGGTCCTGCCCGATGCGTGGAAGTCGCTCGAACTCAAGGGCATCCACTTCCGCGGCAAGCAGTACGACATCACCATCGATCATGGCGCGGGCGGCAAGGCCCGGCTGACACGCAAAACACTCTGACAGAAAACGACATGGGAGCAGATATGAACCCCCCTTCGACTGCACCTTTTCGACTTCGTTTTGCGGCGATCGCACTCGCTTGCGTCGCCGCCGGTAGCGCCTTTGCCGATGGCGCACCGGACCCTGCCCGAACGCGCGCCTATATCGACAAGGCCTGGACTACCCTGACCCGCTCGCAGACCGAATGCGCGGCGCTGACCGACAGCAAGGTCGTCGGGCACCCTGTGCTGTACGTTCCCATCGACGAATCGATACCGCCATCGGTTGCCG
>NZ_DATCRY010000008.1:0-5354 GCF_036568765.1 Dyella sp.
TCTGTGGGAGCGACTTTCGTCGCGACGATCGTGCCTTATCGCAAGTCCTTGTCGCGACTGAAGTCGCTCCCACAACGATAGGATCCGCTTTCGCTATGTTCGGGCGATTGCGAGGTTTTTAGAGGTTCCCTGAAGTCGCTCTTAGATAAGGAGATACGAAACCGGCTTTTTCGTACGCCTAAATCACGTATTCCTCACCACCAACTCCACCGGCAATACCTCCGACCCCACATCCTCACCCTGTATCAGCCCCAGCACCTTGCGCGCCAGCAAAGTGCCGCCGGCCTGCCAATCCTGCCGCACGGAACTCAAAGGCGGCATAAAGCTCGCGGCCAACGGCATGTCGTCATAGCCGATCACGGAAACATCCTTGGGCACCTTGCGACCAAGTGCATCAAGCGCACGAATCGCGCCCATGGCCAGCAGGTCGCTGCACGCGAAGATGGCGTCGAAGGCCACGCCGCGCGCGGCCAGCGATTCGACAGCGTCGATACCCGAAGCGACAGTAAATTCATCGCGACGAATCAGTAGCGGCTTGATGCCATGCACGGCCGACTCGTCGACGAAGCCGCTCAGGCGCTCGAAGATTTCCAGGTGGCCCGGGTTGCCGATAAAAATGGGATTGCGCCGGCCTTTGGATACAAAGTGCCGAGCCACGGCCGCGCCGCCGGCACGATTATCGCTGCCCACAATAGTGTGCTCGTCATGCTCGCCGCGCGCCCCCCAGACCACCATCGGCAAACCGAGCTTGTCGAATCGACGCACAGCATCCTGATGCACGCCCTGGCCAAGCAGGATCAGACCGTCAGCTGCCTGCACCGCCGCCGCCGTTGCGCCCTGGCGTGTGGTCAGCAGCACGCTATAACCAGCCGCGGTCAGCTCCTGCGAGATACCGCCGAGCAAAACCAGCGGATAAGGGTCGAACATCGTGCGGTCGTTGCTGGGCTTCATTTCCACGATAACCGCGACGGTATAGCTGCGGCGCAGCCGCAAATTGCGCGCGCTTACATTGAGCTTGTACCCATGCTCGCGAGCCAGCGCCTGGATCCGGTCGCGGGTTTCACGGTTGACCAGCGGGCTGTCGCTCAACGCCCGCGATACGGTGATTTTGGATACGTCGGCCAACTGGGCCAGATCGGCCATGGTCAGATGTCCCGACGTCGTTCCCCGCTGATTTTTTTTTCCGTGTACGCGACTCAAGATCCGACCTCATGACTCCTATCTGGATGTTGCACCACAACGGCCTGCCGGTGGAACCACCGTGCGGCCACACGGGCTCATCCTGGCCCGCCAGGACTTAGGCAGCGGACCCGTAAAAACCTTCGCCTAAACCGCTGCCAAACCACTTTCCATGACGCTCCGCAGCAAATGATATCGATATCTTGATATCGATATCATTTGCTGCAATGCTCGCGCCCCGTTCACGGAGCGAGCTGAACCGCAACCGCCCAGCCCCTCCATCGCCGCACTTTTTTTAGGGGACTTACGTTGGAACTCCACGATTCGGTCGCTGCCCGGAACGCAGCGCCGGCAGCCTCAGGCAATCCAGCCATCGACCCCTGGGTGCTGACCCGTCGCCTGAAGGATCGGTCGGCCTTTGCCCAGGACGAAAGTCTGTTTGCGCTGGCCAATGGCTCGCTCGGTGTGCGCGGCGGCCTCGAGGAAGACGATAGCCCGACCCAGGGCAGTTTCCTGGCGGGCGTATGGGAACGCACACCCATCGAGTACCACGAACGCTTTCCCGGCTTCGCCGCTCATACCGATACCCGCATCCCGGTTGCGGACGCCACGCGCATCCATCTGCGCCTCGGTGACACGCCGGTGCGGCTGGAAGATGGGGAATGGCTGGATTTCTCGCGCTCGCTCGACCTGCGCAACGGTTGCTACGCACGACACCTGCGCTGGCGATCCCCGGACGGCTACACCCTGGACATCCACGCCGAGCGCATAGTCTGCCTGGACGAACCGGGCTTGCTGGCAATTCGCTATCGCGTCGCCTCGGTCGACTACGACGGTCCGATCACGCTTGAGTCGGCCATCAGCACGGCACGCGACGCGGTCGAGCAAGGGCACGATCCACGCATCGGTACGCGTCTGGATGGTGGCCTGATCAATACCGACACCTTTGCCGAAGAAGCGTTGGCGTGGGTCGGCCAGCAAACCACACACAGCGATATCCGCCTGATCTGCGCACAAGCACACGCGCCGCTCGACGAAAGCCTGGTGTTTCGTCACGCGGCACTCGTAAAGAACGGCGTGATGCAGATTTACGACGGTGCGTTGCACCCCGGCAAAAGCGTAGCGATCGAGAAATACGCCGCCTACGCGTGCACCCGGCCCGGCGACTGCCAACCGCATACCGAACTGTTCGACCGTGTCCTGGCCACGATCGAGCGAGGCAGACGGGCTGGTTTCTCTCCCCTGCTCCAACACCAGGCCGAGCAACTGGAACGGCTCTGGCAGGATGCCGATATCGCTATCGACGGCGATCCGCGAAGCGAACAGGCACTACGTTTCAACTTGTTTCATGTATTCCAGTCCAGCTCGCGCGACGACAGCGGCAGCACCGCAGCCAAAGGCCTGACCGGCGAAGGCTACGAAGGCCACTATTTCTGGGACGCCGAAGTGTTCATGCTGCCGGTGCTCGCGACGCTGGCGCCAGCGCTTGCACGCAGCATGCTCTCCTATCGCTATCGCACGCTCGATCGTTCCCGGCTGCATGCGCGCGAACTGAACCATCCTGCCGGGGCGCTCTATGCGTGGCGCACGATCAGCGGCGACGAGTGCTCGGCATACTTCCCTGGCGGTTCCGCGCAATACCACATCAATGCGGCCGTCGCCTGGGCGATCCGGCTATACGTCGATGCCAGCGGCGACACCGAGTTCCTGCGCGAGTGCGGCGCCGAAATGTTGTTCGAGACCGCGCGCGTATGGCTGGATATCGGCCATTTCAATCCCCGCCGCGGTGGCGCCTTCTGCATTCATGAAGTCACCGGGCCGGACGAATACTCCGCCTTGGTGCACAACAACCATTACACCAACCGCATGGCGCAGCGGCATCTGCGCGATGCGGCGGATACCGCAGACTGGATGTCGTCCCACGCGACAGAACACTACCGGGCGCTGTGTACGCGCATCGGCCTGGGCGACGACGAAATCGCAGCGTGGCGACGGGCAGCCGATGCGATGTACTTGCCGGTCGATGCGCTGCTTGGCATTTTTCCTCAGGACGACGCCTTCCTCGACCTGCCGCGCATGCGCGCGTTGCCCAAGGAAGAGCCTAAGCGCCCCTTGCTGCTCCGCATGCACCCGATGTCGATCTACCGTCGCCAAGTCTGCAAGCAAGCCGATACCGTGCTCGCTCTGATGCTGGCCGGCGAGGATGTGGATCGCGCGGCCAAGCGCCGCAATCTGGAGTATTACGAAGGCGTCACCATACACGATTCGACGCTGTCGGCTTCGACGTTCGGCGTAATCTCGGCGGAAGTGGGCAAGCTCGACAAGGCATACAGCTACTTCAACGACACCTTGCGCGTCGACCTGGACGACCTTCATGGCAACGCCGCACATGGCATCCATATGGCGGCCATGGCCGGTAGCTGGCTGGCCTTCACCTGGGGTTTCGGCGGCCAGCGCGTGATCGACGGCGAACTGACACTGGATCCACAGCTCCCCAAAGCATGGAACCGCTACCGTTTCGGCGTTATCTGGCACGGCGCCCACCTGCGCGTGGATGTCGATGCTGCAGGAGCTCACTACACGGTAACGCGTGGCGAAGAGGTGTCGTTCCGGCATGCCGGCCAGCCGGTTCGCCTCCGCCGTGGCGAATCGCTATCCAAACCGCACCATCCCCGTGAAGCGTCGCTGCAAGCGGTAATTTTCGATCTCGACGGTGTCATCGCCGACACCGCAGTCGTACATCGCGCAGCCTGGGAACGGCTGGCGAAAGAAATCGGCGCGCCATTCGACGAGGCCATTGCCGAACGCATGAAGGGGGTGGATCGCCGCGGCTCGCTCGACATCCTGCTGGAACGCGCACCCCACGATTATTCCGAGCGCGAGAAGCGCGCCTTGGAGGAGCGCAAGAATACCTATTACGTCGAACAGATCGAACGTTTCGGCCCCGAGCAGCTCTTAAGCGGGGCACGCAACGCGGTCGAAAGCGTCCGCGCGGCAGGCCTGTCCACCGCACTGGCCTCAGCCAGCCGCAATGCACCGCTGTTGCTGGAACGGCTTGGCATCGCCAGCTTGTTCGACTACGTCGTCGACGCATCCCGCATCGTGCGCTCCAAGCCGGATCCGGAAATCTTTCTCGCCGCAGCCGCAGCCCTGCATCTGGCGCCGGAGCGCTGCTTGGGCGTGGAGGATGCCGCCGCAGGTATCGACAGCATTCTCGCCGCCGGCATGCGCGCAGTCGGCGTCGGCGACGCCCGAGTGCTTTGCCGTGCCGAGGATGTCCTGCCCAGCATCGACGCTTTCGACATCCGGCGTTATCTCCAATCGACTTCACCTGGATCCACCGCACCGGCGCAAGCCGCGACCGATCGCTGCTCGGAAACTTCACCGCACTGACCAGCGCGCAGTACCGCTCCTTAAGAAACACAACAACAGCAATTTTTTCTTTGATGGGGAGGAACACCATGAATATGCAACACATGACCCGCCGACTGCTTGTCACCAGCATCGCGACGCTACTGGCTACGTCGCTGTACGCGCAGGATGCGGCACCCGCGGCGCAACCCGTGCCGCAACAGGCGCCTGGCACGCCAGCCCCTCCGCCGCAGAACAAGAGCACCACCAACCTCGATCAGGTCGTGGTGACCGGTACAGCGGCCACCGGCGGCCTGAAGAAAATCGACACGTCTTACTCGATCACAGCAGCCACGCTCGACCAGATCCGCGAGTTCAATCCCAAGAGTTCGGCCGATCTTCTGAAGATGGCACCCGGCGTGTTTCCCGAATCCTCCGGCGGACAGACCGGCGCAAACATCGAAGTGGCCGGTTTCCCGGGTGGCGGCGACGCACCGTTCGTGACGTTCCAGATCAACGGTTCGCCGATATTCCCGATGTCGACGCTGTCGTTCATGGATAACTCGTCGATGTTTCGTCTCGACGACACCATCGACCGCGCCGAATTCGTGCTCGGCGGCCCGGCTGTGCTGTATGGCAACGGCCAGCCCGGCCTGACCTCCAACTTCATCCTGCGCGAAGGCACCGATACGCCCTCCGGCGATGTGGGCGTGACGTACGGCTCCGAAGGCATGGTGCGCCTGGACGGCTTCTATGGCTTCAAGTTCGCCGACGGCTGGTACGGCAGTGTCGGCGGGTTCTGGCGCAAGTCCGACGGTGTGCGC
>NZ_DATCRY010000009.1:0-9802 GCF_036568765.1 Dyella sp.
GTACAGGCCAACGTGTTGGTGCCGTCGATGTTCATCGCGCACGAGCCACAGATACCCTCGCGGCAGGAACGACGCAGGGTCAGGGTCGGATCGATCTCGTTCTTGATCTTCAGGAGCGCGTCCAGAACCATCGGACCGCACGCGGCCAGATCGACCTCGTAGGTATCGATACGGGGGTTCTGGCCGTCATCCGGCGTCCAGCGGTAGATGCGGAAGGTCCGCGGTTTTTTCGCGCCCTTCGCCGGGTAGTGCTTGCCCTGCTGGACCTTGGAATTTTTGGGTAGCGTGAACTCAGCCACGGTTGCCTCGCTTTGATTGTCTTGCCTTGACTGCCCGCCTGTGGGGCGGGCGCCTTACAGCATCGGTTCGGGCGCGCTCAGTAAACGCGCTTCTTCGGCGGCACGACTTCCACGTCGCTGGTCATGGTGTACATGTGCACCGGACGGAAATCGAAACCCGCCTTGCCCTGCTCGTCCACCGACACCAGCGTGTGCTTCTGCCAGTTGGCGTCGTCGCGATCAGGGAAGTCCTCGCGGGCATGCGCGCCGCGGCTTTCCGGGCGCTGCTCGGCCGAGTACATCGTCGCCACCGCCTGACCCAGCAGGTTCGACAGCTCCAGCGTTTCGATCAGGTCGGAGTTCCATACCATCGAACGATCGCTGACGCCGACATCCTTGAAGGAGTCGTACACCTTGGAGATCTTCTCGCAGCCTTCCTTGAGCGACTGCCCGGTACGGAACACAGCGGCATCGGACTGCATGGTGCGCTGCATTTCGGCGCGGATCTTCGCGGTCGGCAGGCTGCCCTTGGCGTGACGCAGGCCATCGAAGCGACCCAGCGCCTTGTCCAGCACGCTGGCCGGAAGATCCTTGTGCGGCGCGCCCGGCTTGACGATCTCCGCGCAACGATGTGCCACCGCACGACCGAACACCACCAGATCCAGCAGCGAGTTCGAGCCCAGGCGGTTGGCACCGTGCACCGACACGCAAGCCGCCTCGCCGATGGCGAACAGGCCTGGCACCACGGCGTCGACGTCATCGCCGCGCTTCTGCACGACTTCGCCGTGATAGTTGGTCGGAATACCGCCCATGTTGTAATGCACTGTCGGGATGACCGGGATGGGCTCCTTGGTCACGTCCACGCCAGCGAAGATGCGTGCCGATTCGGCAATGCCCGGCAGGCGCTCGTGGATCACATCCTTGCCCAGGTGCATCAAGTTGATATGGATGTGGTCCTTGTGCTCGCCCACACCGCGGCCCTCGCGGATTTCCATGGTCATCGCGCGGCTGACCACATCACGCGAGGCCAAGTCCTTCGCGTTCGGCGCATAGCGCTCCATGAAGCGCTCGCCGTTGGAGTTGGTCAGGTAACCGCCTTCGCCACGAACGCCTTCGGTAATCAGGCAGCCCGAGCCATAGATGCCAGTCGGATGGAATTGCACGAACTCCATGTCCTGGAGCGCGAGGCCAGCGCGCAGCACCATGCCGCCACCGTCGCCGGTACAAGTATGCGCCGAGGTCGCGCTGAAGTAGGCACGGCCGTAGCCGCCGGTCGCCAGCACCACCGCGTGACCGCGGAAGAAGTGCAAGGTGCCCTCGTTCATGTCCAGCGCAAGCACGCCACGGCAAACGCCTTCCTCATCGAAGATCAGGTCGATGGCGAAGTATTCGATGAAAAACGTGGCGTCGTGCGCCAGCGCCTGCTGGTACAGCGTATGCAGGATGGCGTGGCCGGTGCGGTCGGCGGCCGCGCATGTGCGCTGCGCAGTGCCCTTGCCGTAATGCGTGGTCATGCCGCCGAACGGGCGCTGGTAGATCTTGCCTTCCTCGGTACGCGAGAACGGCACGCCGTAGTGTTCCAGTTCGATGATCGAGGGGATCGCCTCGCGGCACATGTACTCGATCGCGTCCTGGTCGCCCAGCCAGTCCGACCCCTTGATGGTGTCGTAGAAATGGAAGCGCCAATCGTCCTCGCCCATGTTGCCGAGCGCGGCGGAAATACCGCCCTGTGCCGCCACCGTATGCGAGCGCGTCGGGAACACCTTGGTGATGCAAGCTGCCTTCAAACCTTTCTCGGCCAGACCGAAAGTGGCACGCAGACCCGCGCCGCCGGCGCCGACCACGATCACGTCGTACTTATGTTGTTGAACCTTGTAGCTTTCCATCTCGCTTATGCCCCTAGAGCGATGCGCAGCACGGCCAGCACGCCCGCGAGCGCGCACAACACCGCGAGGAACTTGATGACAGCGATGGAAGTGACCTCCTTCCAGCGCGTATGGACGTAGTCTTCGATCACCACCTGCAGGCCGAGCACGGCATGCCAGAAGGCGGTGATGACAAAGGCAACCAGCAGCACCGCATTCCACGGCTTGGCGATCGCCGCCCGCGCGGTGGCGTAGTCGGCATGCAGCAGGCCGAGGACGGTAACCGCCAGCCAGATCGTCAGCACGACCAGCGCGGCGGCGGTCATGCGCTGGGTCCACCAGTGACCCACGCCCGACTGCGATGAACCCAGGCCGCGGGCGCGCTTGAGCGGATTGCGGAAATCCTTGGCGCTCATGCGGCACCTCCGGCGGTCAGCACATAGCCCCACACGGCCACGGTCAACAGGATGCTGACAATCACCGAACTCCAGCTCGAACGGACGAATTGAGCGATTTGATAGCCCATGCCGGCGTCCTGCAGCAGATGGCGGATGCCGTTGCACAGGTGGAAGAACAACGCCCAGGTCCAGCCGAACAGCAAAACCAGACCGATCGGGCTGCCCATGCAGGTCTTGAATTGAGCGAAGGCCGCGTCGCCGCTGGCCAAGGCGAGCAATGCCCACAGCACCACCAGGGTACCGACGGCCAACGCGATGCCGGTGGCACGATGCAGGATGGAGGTCACCATCTGCACTTGCCACTTATATATCTGTAGATGGGGAGAGAGCGGTCGTTGGGTGTCTGCCATGGCGGCTATCCTGTCTTGGAATCGCTAGATGCCCTCACCGCCCAACCCCTGCCCCAAGCCCGTGCCGACCCATCAAAGCCGGCCCGGCGGGTCAGAAGTCGATACAGCGACCGTTCTTTTCCCAATCGCCGTAGCGCGTGGGATCGGGCGCCGGCCGCTCCAGCGGGGCCTTGTCCACAGCCGGCGTGACAGGCACGGCGGCAGGCTCCGCTGGCGCGGAGGCGGGCTTGGATTCGGCTGGAGAGGACGTGTCGGACATAGGTTTTATAAAGCCGCGGAAGGGTAATACTTGCGGCAATACAGCACAACCTTGACGGACGCCGCCAGACCTGCAAGACGCATGCCGCCCAGGTCGGCCACACTTGAGTTCGCCGACCCCGCCCCCAGGTCTCATTGCTTATGAGTGCCTACCCCGCCGAAACCTTGCTGCTCGAAGGACCCGACGCGATCGCCTTCGCGCAAGCGCAATTGAGTAGCCGCATCGACGAGATCCCCAACGGTCAATGGCGCTTCAGTGCCTGGCTCGATGCGAAGGGTCGCGTCATCGCGCTGTTTCATGTCGCCCGACTCGCGGACGATCGCTTGTTGCTTCTGCTGCGAGGCGGACGCGCGCAAGACATCGCGACATCGCTGCAACGCTTCGTGTTTCGCTCCAAGGTCAAGATCGTTGCGCAATCGACACGCGCGTTGTCGTGCGGCGCAAGCTTACCGATGCACATAGTTGAATCCGACGATACGCGTTTTGTATTCGGTTGTAATACGCACAGTCTTGTTGTCGGTGAAGCAAGCGACGATGACTGGCATTTGCCGCAACTGCACATGGGTTGGCCCTGGCTCCCCGATAATGCACAGGGCGAGCTGCTACCGCCTATGATTTCTCTGCATCATTTACATGCAGTAGCTATAGATAAGGGCTGTTATCCGGGCCAGGAAATCGTTGCACGCCTGCACTATCGCGGCGGCAATAAACGGCATATGCATAGCGTCGTATTGTCGCGGCAGGTTGTCGCAGGCAGTGTATGGCGCGACGGTGAGCGCGAAGCCTTGCGCGTACTCGACATCGTCGAACATGACGGCGCGTTTGAAGCGCTTGCGATCATCGCCGATGACGTTGTCGAACGCTTGAATGACAACACGTTAGCGCTCGATGACGCACCGTTCACAGTTTTGCTGCGCGAACAGTGGCCGAACTAAAACATGTACCGCGATTGAATGCACATCGCAAAAAGATGAACGTGAGCGCAATGTGAATTCAATCATCAAGGCACTTGCTACTTGGGTGAACCGCCTTTAGTCTCCGCCGGTCAAATTGAAACGACGCCTCTCGCCCAGGTGTCACATAACGCGACGAACCGGAGGGGTCCGGATCGGCGCGACCCGGCTGAAGATGCCGGAGTAAACAACCGCCATCGTGCGGATCGGCTGTCGCAGTCGTGTGTTTTCCTTTGAAAAATAAGGATGCGCCGTACGTGCTTGACGCCAGTCAACGAATACGCGAACAGCTCCCGGACAGTTGTTCAAGTAGCCGCAATCCCGCGGCGAAGCGTTCAGCCACAAGTTTCGGCATGAACGAGTAATCCAGGTGGAACGGCCTGCCCGCCCGTCCACCGCAACGGCGCTTGAGATCACGCTTCTCGATTTCCTGCGTACAGCACGTTGGAGGCAGACAATGAAACTTTCCATGTTGTTGTGGTTGGCGTCCGTGCTGCCACAACCCCTCGCCGACCAGACCTGCCTGGCGACGACGGTGTATCTCGAGGCACGCAGTGAGCCGACCAACGGGCAGTTTGCCGTGGCGGAAGTCGCACTACGCCGTCGCGAACGCGGCCAGTGGGGCGATACCGTTTGCGAAGTGGTGAAGTCGCCGCATCAATTTGCGACTGCCACTACGCCGGCAACTTTCGACATCAGCAATCTCGATGCCTTCAACAAGGCATGGAAGATCGCCGGCGAATCGATCGATAACTGGTCGCTTCCACTGGCCGAGCGACGTTTGCTGGTCCCGCATGCAGATCACTTCGCCACCGTTTCGGTGTCACCGTTCTGGTCGCGCAACAACAATGGCAAGGCCGTCGGCACGATCGGCGAACACACTTTCTATCGCGTCAACTGAAGCGCGCATCTCACTTACAAAAAAAGCCCTCTTTCGAGGGCCTTTTTTTCTTTTTCATATGGACGTCCAAACGTCCAATTCATTTACCTTGCGTAGACGCGGTCGCCGCGAATTTCCACATAGTCGCCTGGACGCACACCAGGATCCTCGCGCTGGGTAACCGTAGCGTAGCGGCCGTCATCCATGCGGATGCTGACCTGGTATGCCCAATCCCCACGATCGCTGTTCTTGCCGATCTGATTGCCGGCGACGCCACCGGCTACCGCACCGACCACGGTAGCGGCCTTGCGGCCATCGCCCTTGCCGATAGTGTTGCCTAACACACCGCCGGCCACCGCACCGATCACGGCACCGAGCGTTCCCCCATTACCACCGCCACCGGTATTGACCTGCTGGATATCCTGCACCACACCGCATTGGCAATAACGCCCCTGCGAGCTCGGCGGCGGCGGGCGATCCACATACCGCGGACGTGTGTCATACGGCTGGCAACCGGCCAGGCTCACACTGGCGGCAACCAACGCCGCGGCGATCCATTTATTGTTCGACATGCCCATAAGCGGCCTCCTTTAGCGCGCGTCAGACACTGTGACTACGCCTTCCTGGACTTCCAGACGATCGCCCGGATCGTGGTCCATGCGCACCGTGCGCGTAACACCCTTGTACTCGTAACGCACGTCGTAAGCCACAATCTTGTTCGGATCGGCCGCGGTGGTCGAGCAACGACGCTCTACCTGCTGAGTGACCTGCCCGTGCTGATGGCTCTCCTCGATTTTCTTACCGGCGTAACCGCCGCCGACCGCACCTGCAACCGTCGCCAGCGTGCGGCCCTTGCCGCTACCGACTTGGTTGCCCAGCAGCCCGCCGGCAACCGCGCCGATGGCCATACCGGCAATTTGATGCTGGTCTTTCGGCGGTGCAGTATGCGTGACGACTTCGTCACGGCAGACGCGCTGCGGCGTGGTGTCGCGAATCGGATCGACGCTGACCACGCGAGCGAATTTGGCTCCGTTGTCGGCACCGGTGCCGGCAGTCGTGCCCGGATCGGCATTGGCGTCGCGATCGCAGGCAGACAGGCTTAGCGCGAGTGCAGCCGTTACCCCCAAACTAAGCGCATTGACCATCAACCTGTTCATGGAGAATCTCCTCGTATTGTGAGCGACCATGTCGACGCTACGTCAGCGCCCCCGAAAACATGGCCCGCGGCGCATTAGATACCGGCGGATAACTGAATAAGGGCTAGACCAAACCGACGCATGGCGTTAAAGGTTACGTCGCCTCGCAAGAACGTGATACGAATCCGCTATTTCCATTTGAACGATTGCCAAACGCGCGCTCCTATGCCTCTCCAACTGATCGACAGCCATGTACACCTGGACGACGCCAGCTTCGATCCGGACCGCCCGGAGGTCATCGAGCGAGCCCACGCGGCCGGTGTCACGGCCCAGGTTATCCCCGGGATCGACGCCGCCAGCTGGACGCAAATCCGTCAGCTCTGCGAAGGCAACCGTGGCTTGTATCCGGCCTATGGCCTGCACCCGCTGTTCCTCGCCCGGCACCGTCCAGAGCATATCGAGCAGCTCCCGACCTGGCTGGCACGTGGGGATGCTGTCGCGGTGGGCGAGATTGGCCTGGATTTCTTCGTCGATGGCCTGCCCGCCGAAGATCAACGCTTCTATTTTCAGCGGCAATTGGCGATCGCGCGCGAAGCGAACCTGCCGGTGATCCTGCATGCGCGCAAGGCCCTGGAGGAAGTCACCCTTACGCTACGGCGCACAGGCGGGCTGCGCGGGGTTGTGCACAGTTTTTCCGGCAGCGAGGAACAGGCGCGGCAGTTGTTCGAGCTTGGCTTTTATATCGGCATTGGCGGGCCGATTACCTATGAGCGCGCCCGGCGCCTGCGTCGCGTCATCGCCACGATGCCCATCGATTATTTGCTGCTGGAAACCGACTCGCCCGACCAACCGCTGTCGACGCATCGTGGACAGCGTAATGAGCCCGGTTATCTGTCCGAAGTGCTGGCGGCGGTGGCTTCACTGCGCGGCGAGAGTATCGAAGCGATTGCGGCGGCGACGACAGCCAATGCTTCTCGGCTGTTTGAGATCAGCGCTTCGTAAAGGCGATCCGGTTGCTCTGGAGTGAGTGAAGAGAAGTGAGGAGCAAGTAAGAGCAGCAAACCGCGGCATGTCGCGTTCTCTAGGCCCCCGCCGCTCTCCGCTCGCTGCTCTTGGAGCCCGGGCACTTGCAAACCCCATTCTCCCCTTGCTACCTTTTATTCCACCAGTGAACTATCCGCTGATGAAATGACCAAGCTCAACCCGTGCATCCTCATGATCGATGAGGGCATTACACAGATCCAGCACAGCATTCCGGACCTTCCGGCGGCAGATGCGCGGATCGCGCGCATGCTTCGCCTGGTCGGTGCGCGCGTGGAGGAAGAGCTCGCGCGCAAACTTAAGCCGTACAAGCTCAACGATAGCGAGTTCATGACGCTGAATATCCTGTATAGCCGGCCGGATGGCACATCCACGCCAGGCGAACTGTGCGTATTCACTTCGCAAGGCGCCACCAATATGACTCGCATCACGAATGCGCTGGTCAAACGTGGACTTATTACCCGGCAGCACAGTAAGGAAGACCGGCGACGCGTCACCATTCGCATCACGGCGACAGGCAGGCAATTCGTGCAGAAAATGCTGCCGCCGATGTTTCCGCAACTCAAAGAAGTCTTCACCGGCTTCAGCGACGGCGAAAAGCGTCATTTCGACCGTCTGCTACGCAAGTTGGCAACCAATCTCGACTATCTGGACCCGGACGACTGATATGAAGCTCGCTCCGCAATCATCCCTTCGTTTCCGCGGCAGCCTGCTCGCCGGCGCGCTGGCCGTGATGCTGGCTGGCTGCACGATTCCCGCCAAGCTGGCGCACCCTGCTTTGCGCGACGATGTGCCACTGGCAGGCCTGCAAACGCAATCGCATGCCGGCTGGCCGGATGCGCAATGGTGGAAGGTCTACGGCGATTCGCAACTCGATAACCTGATCGACGTGGCGATGAAGCAATCGCCCGACCTGGCCCAGGCCCATTCGCGCGTGCAGAACGCCGAACAGAATGTCCGTGTCGCGGCGGCACAGGCGGGCCTCACCATCAACGGCAGCGCGCAGGTGACACGCCAACGGCTCAGCGAGCACGGCATGATCCCGCCGCAGTTCCTCGGCTTCACCTGGTACAACCAGGCGGATCTGGGTGTGCAGTTCCAATACGACTTCGACTGGTGGGGCAAGAAGCGCTCCGCGATCGAGGCCGCGCTCGATCAGGCACATGCCGCCGAAGCACAGCGCAGCGCCGCCGCACTGACCATCCAGAATGCGGTAGCCGATACCTACTTCGGCTGGCTTGCAGATCGTGCGCGCGTACAAATCGCCGACCAGGCAATCGCCACCCAGGAGCGCATGCTGCGTATTGCGCAACTGCGTGTGCGCCAGGGCGTAGACCTGAGCGATACCGTGACGCAATCCCAGAGCCAGCTATCGGCAACGCGCCAGATGCGCGTGGCGATCGACAGTTCCAGCAAGATTCGCCTGGCGGCGTTGGCTGCCCTGCTCGGTGTCTCCCAAGCGGAGTTGCCGACCTTGACGCCGCGACCGCTGCCGGAAATCAAGAGCGGCATGCCGGAGAACGCCCGCCTGGACCTGGTCGCACGACGCCCGGATATCGCCGCGAGCCGCTGGCAGGTCGAATCGGCACTGAAGCAGACCGACGTCGCCCGCGCGCAGTTCTATCCGGATGTCAGCATCAGCGCGATGGCGGGCCTGTCCAGTACCAACCAGGGCGGCCCGAACATTCCCGGGCTGTCCGGCGGCAGCGGCGGTGGCGACCTGGGGAATATCTTTTCGCGTGGCAGCCGCGTGTTCGGCCTGACGCCAGCCATCCACCTGCCCATCTTCGAAGGCGGCCAGTTGGAAGCAGCCTACGGCGTGAGTAAAGCTCAGCTCGATGCAGCTATCGCGCAGTACAACAGTACCGTCAACGATGCCGCGCGCGACGTCGCGACCCAAGCACTTAGCGCCGATCAGCTCGCCGCGCGCCGCGCCGAAAAAGAAAAACAACTCGACGCGAATCGACGTCTGGTCGCCACCGCGCAGGCGCGCGCCCGTCAAGGCGTACGCGATGCACGCGAGTCGCTGGCAGCCGACGCACAACTGCTGCAACAACAAGATGACGCCGTCAGCCTGCATGCGCAGGCCCTGTCGACCGATCTGAACCTGATCAAGGCCCTGGGCGGCGGCTATCGCCAGGATCCGGGCACCGCCGCTTCCGCTTCCACGCCTTCCTCTGGAGACGCCCCATGAGCGCCACTGACTCCCACGCCGCGCCAAAGGACGATAACAACGATAGCGGCATGGCCGCCAAGGATCCGGCCAAGCGCCGCCGCGCGTTGTTGATTGTTACGCTGCTCTTCGTGCTTGCTGCCGCAACCTGGCTGTTGTTGTGGCTGTTCGTATTCTCCAAGCGCGAAGTGACCGACGACGCTTATGTCAACGGCAATCAGGTTGCGATCTCCACGCAGGTTCCCGGAACGGTCGTTGCGATCTACGCCGACGACACGCAGCGTGTCGAAGCCGGCCAGGTGCTGGTCAAGCTCGATAGCACCGATGCCGATGTGCGCCTGCGCCAGGCGCGCAGCCAGCTGGCCCAGGCGGTACGGCAGGTGCGCCAGCAGACCAGTTCGGCCAGCAG
>NZ_DATCRY010000010.1:0-23624 GCF_036568765.1 Dyella sp.
TGCGCTATATCAGAACCAGCAGCGCGAGTGTGGCTATGTTCCCAACAAGTTTGTCGGCAACTTTCGCTATCCGAACGGCTATTTCGATATCCCGGACCAGAGTCCGACACGGGATCATGCCGAATTCGTGATCTATCTGGACCGCTTCGATCGGCCGACCTGCAATTGGGAGTTTGCTTCGCCTGGCCTTCGACTACTCGATACGCGCACCGGTCGGGAAGCCTTTAGTGTCTTTGGGACTGATGAGCAACTAAGTGCAGGTGCGGTCACGCGAGAGATCTGTAAATTTGTTACTGCTAAGTACCCCAATGGATGCTGGATCGGCAGCCCGCCGGCGATGGCGGACCATGTCGTCCGCGTTTCTTACACCCTTACGGTTTCGAAGGACTCCGCGCCTCTTCGATTGCGCAAGCCGGGTTTTTTCAGCCTTTTTGTGCAACCAGTAACGTCGCCGGCCCCTGCTGGCTCGTCGCATGATACGCCGCGCCATTGATGGCACTCGTGACCACCAAGGAGACAGGACATGTCACTCCCTCCCGAGCAATATGCTTTTCTCGCTAGCAGGATCTACGATCCAGTTGAGGTTAGGAAAGAGCTGGAAAGCGATACACACAAATACCTGGTGCATTATGTGTCGCCATACTCCGCGACAAATTACCGTGGCGCTGTGGTCCAGGATTTGGCAAGCAAGGAGCTGATCGTGTTGAACAAGGGCACTGATCCGTCCAGCATTCATGACATCCTCGCCGACGTCGGCATGGGCGTGATGAGTGCGCCGACCCAATGGCCTGAAGCAGCCGCAACGATGCGCAAGGCGCTGGATATCGCCGGGGAGCTCGATATCCCGCCCAGTGCCATCAGCGCCACCGGCCATTCGCTTGGCGGCGCCCTGACACAGCTTCAGGCGGCGAAGTTCGGCGTACACGCTGAAACCTTCAACAGTTACGGTGCGGCAGCGATGGCGCAGCGTCTGGGAATGGATATTGCCGCCGCGCAACAGCATGTGGTCAATCACCGCATGTATCACGACCCCGTATCGGTCCTGGCCACTTCGTTGGGTCCGACAGTCGACTACATGGATGCCGAGGATTATCTGCGGCATGCGTCTCCCGGCATGCACCTTGCGCAGGAGGTGGGCGCCACCCTGGCCGGTCATGGCATCGGCAACTTCTGGGATAAAGAGGGTAACCAGCCAGGTGCGATATTCACGCATAATTATATGCACGACATGCTCGAGCGACAGCGGCCGATGCATGAGCGCCTGCCACCCGGCATGCCGCTGAATGCAACGCTGGGCGATCTGTTCGGCGATCTCGGGCAGCCGCAACCCGCGCCGGCAGCGCTGCAAACGCCGGGCCGTGGCGCTTCGATGGATAACTGGTACGAGCATTTGTGCGCCACGCTGATGACAGATGACGATCGTGCATTTCGTCAGGCGCTGGATCGGCTCCCCGACTCGGATATCAGCCAGCAGTGGCACGAGCAGGCGCTGCAACGTGTGGAAATGCAAGACCACCAGGCCGCGTTGGAACAGCAACTCCAGCAAGCCCAGCAGGAGGCGCAGTCGCTTGCACAACAGGTCAGCGCGCCAGTCTTGGTGAGGTCGTACTGATGAATCCGGTCAATTCACAAAGTCATACCATGCATGCGGCTGATCTGGTGGCGCGTCTGGCTCGGCTGAGCCAGGAGCTGGGTGAACGCAACCGGCAGGCGGTCGAGCAGTTGCAACGCGCCAGCCAATCTGCTCCTGCCGTATTGCGGCAAGCCGCCGATCAGGCCTGGAGCGGGCTATCTTCCCGCGCCAACGAATCGGTGCAGCAGGGCCTGCAAGGGCCATTGGACGGATTAGGTCGACATATCGCCGACAGTATCGCCCGTATGCAGACAGCCACGCAGGGCTTGATGCAGGCACAGCAGCGCATGCAATCGACGGTACGCAAATTGCACTGGCTGGTAGGAGCGGTCGCCATGGTCATGCTGTTGGCGCTCATCGCCGGTACTGCCATGGTTCGACATTACCGTGGAGTCATCGCAGAGCATCAGATTCAGGCTGAGCTTATGCGAGCCTACAACCAGGCCGATGTCACGTTGTGCGACGGTCGCCTGTGCGCCAATGTGGAGCGGAACGGCAAGAGTTATCAGGGCTACGTTCCAATCAAACCGCGCTGAAACGTTCAAGAAGGCGGCCGGAGTGAACCCGCCACGGCAAATCGATACCCTGGATCGCCGCCTTAAAAGGGCGCTTTAAATCGGCGATACTAGATCGATGACCGACCCGGATATCTCCGTACTGCTCGGTGCGGACGGCCCTTTCGCCCGCGACCTGCCCAACTTCCTGCCCCGCGAGGCGCAGCAGGAGATGGCGCGCGCCGTGCAGCATGCGATTGCCGAGCGCGACATCCTGATCGCCGAAGCCGGCACCGGTACCGGCAAGACCTATGCCTATCTTGTCCCAGCCTTGCTCTCCGGCGAGCGCGTCATTGTCTCGACAGGCACCAAGGCGTTGCAGGATCAGCTGTATTTCCGCGATCTTCCGAAAGTACGTTCCGTGCTCGGCGCACGCTTGAAAACGGCCTTGCTCAAGGGCCGCGCGAATTACTTGTGCCTGTACCGGCTCGACCAGACCGTGCGCGAAGGCGTCAGCTTCGATCGCTCGCAGGCTTCGCAGCTCGCTTCGATTCGCTCCTGGTCGGCGCGCACGCGCTACGGCGATCGCATGGAGCTGGCCGAAGTACCGGAAGAATCGCCCTTGTGGCCGCGCGTAACCTCTACGCCGGAGAACTGCCTGGGCGTGGAGTGTCCGTTCTATGACGATTGCCACGTGATCAAGGCGCGCCGGGCTGCGCAGGAAGCCGATATCGTCGTGGTCAATCACCACCTGCTGTTCGCCGATCTGGCACTCAAGCAGGAGGGCTTCGGTGAAATCCTGCCCGGTGCGCAGGCTTTCATCCTGGACGAAGCGCATCAGATTCCCGAACTGGCCGGGCAGTTCTTCTCGCAAAGCGTCAGTGCGCGGCAACTCACCGAGCTGGCGCAGGACAGCTTGAGCGAATGCAATGGCATCACCGGCGCCATCGGTGCCGTGCTCGAGCCGGTGGAGGCTTTGCAGGAAGCCGTTCGCAAATTGCGTCTGGAACTGGACCGCTTGCCGCAGCGCGGGCCATTCCATCAACTCGAGTCGTCCACCGATGTTCGCGCAGGCCTGCACGATGTGCGTGAGCTGGTAGCCGCACTGGCGGACGTACTGGCGTCGCAGGCCGAGCGTTCGCGTGGTTTCGCCAATGTGTTCGAGCGCGCATCGAGCTTGAGCGATCGTTTCGATCGCATCGTCGAAGGTGGCGGTGACCGCGACGTGCGATGGTACGAGCAATTTCCGCGCGGCTTCGCACTGCACGCCACGCCGCTGGATCTGGCCGCACCGCTGCGCGGTTTGCGCGAGCGCACACAGGCGGCATGGATCCATACATCGGCGACGTTATCGGTGGCCGGCGATTTCGGTCACTTGGCACGCCAGCTCGGCCTTGACGACCCGCAGACGCTGAGTCTGCAAAGCCCGTTCGATTACGCCAGGCAGGCACTGTGTTATTTGCCGCAAGGCCTGCCCGATCCGGCGGCGCGCGACCACACCGAGCGTGCGATCGATGCCGTGCTGCCGGTGCTGGAGGCTTCCAATGGACGCGCCTTCCTTTTGTTCACTTCGCACCGCGCACTGCGTCGCGCTGCCGACCTGCTGCACAATCGCGTCCCCTGGCCGCTGTTCGTGCAAGGCGATGCGCCGCGGCATCGCTTGCTGGAGGAGTTCCGCGCGAGCGGACATGGGGTGTTGTTGGGCGCTGCCAGTTTCTGGGAGGGCGTCGACGTACAGGGCGACGCCCTGTCGGTGGTGGTGATCGACAAGTTGCCATTCGCGGCACCGGACGATCCCGTGCTGCAGGCCCGGCTCGACGCGCTGGAGCAGGCCGGGATCAATCCCTTCATGGGCTGGCAGGTACCCAGTGCGGCTATTGCGCTGAAGCAGGGGGCCGGTCGCTTGATCCGGGACGTACGCGATCGCGGCGTACTGGTGCTATGCGATCCGCGCTTGACCGGCAAGGGCTATGGCAAGTTGTTTCTCGCCAGCCTGCCGCCGATGCCGCGAACGAACGATATCGCGGATGTGCGGGCATTCTTCGCACGGGTGCCGACTCTCGTGGACGAAGGCGCCGCGCCATAACTTTGCCTCCGGCGGGGCCGCCGCTGGCCTTGCCTATGCCCCGTGCCCGACGGATTGACGTGGTCAGATGGCCCATAAGTGCCATAGGTGCCAAGGAGAGATGGGCAATGAGGAATTGGACGCAGACCGTAACCGCCAAAGTGCTTGGCGTGGGCGTGCTTGCCCTGTTGATGCTCATTCCCCTGGCGCAGGTGCAGAGCCTCGTCACTGAGCGGCAAGCCATGCGCGAGACAGCCGTGACCCAGATTGCTCAAGGTTGGGGCGGCCAACAGATCTTGGGCGGCCCCGTGCTCGCGATTCCGGGCACGCGAAATGTGCTGCTGGCGGATAACCAGGCTACACGGGATGTCGCCACCACCGATGTGGTGTTGCCGGACGATCTGCAAACCGAGGTGAGCATGCAGGTACAGAGCCGCCGCTACGGCATTTACGCTGCACCGGTGTATCTGTCGACCGTGCATGTAACAGCGCGTTTCCTGCCGGAGGATGTCGAGCAAGCCAAGCGCGCAAGCACGTCGCAGTGGAAGGTCGACAAGGCCGAACTGCGTTTTTTGCTCAGCGATTTGCGCGGTTTGCGCAGCGCCGTCTTGCGCATCGACGGCAAGCCAGCGCGGTTCGCCTCGTCCGCCGAGCGTATGGGCGGCTTGTCGAGTGTAGTCGTCCCGGTGCCACTGGATTCACCGGACGGTAAGCCGATCGACGTGGATATACAAATGGAGCTGGCCGGTACCGAAGCGATGCAAGTATTGCCGCTGGGACGTAGCAGCGATGTGGCGATAAAAGCGCCCTGGGGCGATCCGAGCTTCATCGGTGCGGCATTACCGGTGGAACGCGAGATCCGGCCGGAGTATTTCAGCGCGCGCTGGCATGCGTCCGACCTGAATCGGAGCTACGGGCAATATTGGGAATACGCCGATGCCGGGATCGGCCAAGTGCTCGGCACCTCGGCATTCGGCGTGCAGCTTTACCAGCCGGTGGATATCTATCAGCGCAGCGAGCGCTCGGTGAAATACGGTCTGCTCTTTATCGGCATGACCTTCGTGGTGTTTTTCCTGTTCGAAGTGCTCAAGCGTATGCGAGTGCATCCGGTGCAGTACCTGTTGATCGGCGCGGCGTTGGCCACGTTCTACGTCTTGCTGCTCGCACTTTCGGAGCAAATCGGTTTTGCACCGGCGTATCTGGCGGCAGCTTCGGCGGTGGTACTGATCGTCGGCGGCTACGCGGCGTCGGTATTGCGCGCGCGCCGCGCGGGATTGTTGCTGGGAGGCGCGCTCGCCCTGGTCTATGCCTTGCTCTATGGGCTGGTAGCCGCGGAGCAATATGCCCTGCTGGCCGGTGCGTTCGCTTTGCTGGCTGCGGTCGCGCTCTTGATGTATCTCACCCGGCGCATCGACTGGTACGGCTATGCCCCGGTTTCCGCTCAGCGCTCCGATCCGGCTACCATGGAGCGATCATGAACCTGCTTGCCATCGAAACCGCTACCGAAGCCTGCTCCGTTGCACTGGTGCATGGCGATGAAATTATCGCCCGAAGCGAGTTGGCGCCGCGTCGCCACGCCGAACTGGTGCTGCCGATGGCCGATGCCTTGCTCGCCGAAACGGGGTTGGGGCGCCATGCACTCGACGCTATTGCCGTGGGCCGCGGTCCCGGCGCCTTCACCGGTGTACGGCTGGGTGTTTCGCTGGCGCAGGGCATGGCGCTTGCACTGGATCGTCCCGTAGTGACGGTGTCCTCGCTGGCCGCTCTGGCGCTTGAGGCCGAAGACGAAGACGCCGCCATCCTGGCCGTGATCGACGCGCGCATGGGCGAGATCTACGCCGCCTGTTACCGCCGCGACGATGCGGGCGGTCTGGTTGCGCTCGACGAGGAGCGCGTCTGTACAGCCGAGTCGCTGGTCTTGCCGGAAGCAGCGGCATGGCAGATTGTCGGCACCGGCTGGGCTACCTATGCCACGCCTCTGCGTGGACGTATGCCGGCTGAGCCGGTATGGGCCGAGGGCGCGCGCTATCCACAAGCACGCCATGTTGCCGAGCTGGCGGTGAGCGAATTCCGCCAGGGGCATGCGCATGCCCCTGAGCTGGCCTTGCCGGTCTATCTGCGCGACAAGATCGCTCTGACGTTGGCCGAGCAAGGACGAACCTGACGGGTGCTCAGAGCTGACCGATCGTCAGCTGCACCAGCAAGCTACTGATGGCAACGGCGGCCCACACGCCCAGTCCCAGCACGATCGGCCGCCAGCCGGTCGAGGCCATCTTGCGCAGGTTGGCGGACAGGCCGATGGCAGTCAGCGCCACGATGATCAGGAACTCGGCCAGTGCATGGATTGTCGGTTGCGCGGCAGCCGGCACGAGTCCCGCGCTGCGGATAGCCGAAGCGACCAGGAACCACAGGATGAACCACGGGAAGATGCGGCGCAGGCTGAAATCCCCGCTGCCCTTCTTCTTGGCATGCCATGCGGTGGCGAACGCCAGGATCAGGCAGATCGGGATGATCAGCGTGGCGCGCGTCAACTTGACGATGGTGGCGTAGTCGCCGGCGGCTTTGCTGAAGCTATAGCCTGCGGCCACTACGGAGGATGTGTCGTTGATCGCGGTACCGGCCCACAGACCGAAGCCGAGATCGGATAGATGCAGCAGGTGCCCAAGCAGGGGAAACAGTAGTACTGCCACCAGGTTGAACAGAAAAATCGTGGAAATCGCAAACGCGGTATCGTGCTCATCCGGTTTGATGATCGGCGTGACCGCTGCAATGGCCGAGCCGCCGCAGATGGCGGTGCCGACACCGATCAAGATTTTCAGCTTGTCGTGCACTTTCAGTAGACGGCCGAGCCCCCAGGCGGCGAGGAAGGCCATGGTCATCGTCACCAAGGTCACCGACAGCGATTCCAGGCCGGTTTTTGCGACCTGAGCGAGGCTGAGTCCGAAGCCCAGCGCGATGATCGACCATTGCAGCACCTGCTTGCCGGCGAACTGGATGCCAGGGGCATACCGCACGCCGGGAGCCAATAGATTGCGAACCAGGATGCCCAGGACAATACCGAATACCGGACCGCCGACCAGTGGTGCCAGCCGGCCGAGGCCGAGCGCGACCGAGGCGATCAGGATGGCCAGGACCAGGCCCGGCAGGCGCTGGCCGAAACGGGAGAGGGGGAGGGCGGAGGCGAGCGTGGACATAGGGGCGATTCCTTGGAGTGGCATCATTGTCCGGGCGCCGATCGATCAAGAAAACTTGGAATTTCTGATATAAGGCATAAAATATATTTATGCTTCATATCAGCACCCGCCAGCTCGAAGTGTTTGTCCAAACGGCATTGCTTGGCAGTCTGCGTGCTGCGGCAGATACCCTGCACCTCACCCAGCCAGCGGCGAGCATGGCCCTGGCCGAATTCGAACGCCTGCTGGGCGCCCCCGTCTTCGCGCGTGAGCGGGGGCGATTGCACCTGAACGCGCGCGGTCGGGAGTTGTTGCCGCTGGCGCAGGAACTGCTCGAGCGCCATGCCGAGTTCGGTCGCTTCGACGGTCGCGAAACGGTGTTGGCCGGCGAACTACGTGTCGGTGCGAGCAACACCGTAGGCAATTACCGTGTCGGCGAGTTGCTCGGTGGTTTCGTGCGCGCGCATCCGCAGGTCGCGGTGCGACTGCGCGTGGCCAATACCGACGCCATCGCACACGCCTTGCTGGAACACACGCTGGATATCGGTTGCGTGGAAGGGCCGGTCGCGCACCCGGCGCTGGAGTTGCGTACGTGGCGCGATGACGACCTGGTGGTATGCGCACCGCCGGATCATCCGTTAGCGCGCAAGCGCCGCCTGCGGCCGGAAGATTTCGCCGGTGCGCGTTGGGTATTGCGCGAACCTGGCTCTGCGACGCGCGTGACCAGCGAGCGCGCGCTGGCGTTGCTGCCGCCTGGGGAGACGGTGCTTGAGCTGGATCAGACGGAGGCGATAAAGCAGGCGGTGGTGGCCGGGCTCGGTATTGCGTGTTTGCCGCAGGTAGCCATCGTGGATGCCGTAGCTGCAGGGCGATTGAATGTGTTGCGGACGCCGTTTCTGGATCTGCGGCGCAAGCTTTCTTTGCTGCTGCACAAAGGGAAGTATCGCGGCGCGCTGTTGGAGGCGTTTTTGACTAGTATCGAGCGATAGAGGGAGCTGGCTGAGGCAAGCCACACTGCATCGCACTTACGTAATCTGCTCCCTCTCTCCAGACGTAGCGGGGGAGAGCAACTGTCTGGCAGGGGGAAGCTCTTGCGGGAGCCTACGGGCTCTTTGCCAGCCTTGAAAAGCTGAGGCAAGTACTTACCCTACGCCGCCCCTCCCCGGTAAACCAGGGCGGGAGCAAGTTACGCAAGCGCGAAACACCGAGATTCGCCGCAGTCGGCTCCCTCTCCCTGGCTCGCCGGGTGAGAGGGTGGGGTGAGGGGGCAACAAAGCCTCAGGCGCCGCGCCAACGTCGCCCTTAAAACCCAAAATCACTCAAGCCGGGGTGATCGTCCGGCCTGCGCCCGGAAGGCCAATGATACTTACGTTCGTCCGCCTCGATCGGCTGATCGTTGATGCTTGCATGCCGATGCTTCATCAGGCCGTTCTCGTCGAACTCCCAATTTTCATTGCCGTAACTGCGATACCACTGTCCCGAATCGTCGTGCCATTCGTAAGCAAAGCGCACCGCGATGCGATTGTCCTTGAACGCCCACAATTCCTTGATCAAGCGGTAGTCCAGTTCGCGATCCCATTTGCGCTGCAGGAATGCACGTACGGCATCGCGGCCATCGATGAACTCGGCACGATTGCGCCAGTGCGTATCGACGGTATAGACCTGCGACACGCGTTCCGGATCGCGGCTGTTCCAGGCGTCTTCGGCGAGACGGACTTTCTGCTTGGCGGTTTCTTCGGTGAAAGGAGGGACCGGCGGCTTGGTAGTCATGGCTTGGCCTTTGAGGAGGTGTAGACAGAGCTGTCTACATGACGAGGCTAGCGAATGTAGACAGACTTGTCTACCATGGCGCCATGAACAGTCAGGCAAGCCCTCGCGACCGCATCCTGCACACCGCTCACGACCTGTTTTATCGCGATGGGATTCGTGCGACCGGGATCGATCGGGTCATCGCCGACTCCGGGGTCACCAAGGTCACTTTCTATCGCCATTTCCCGAGCAAGAACGACCTGGTGCAGGCCTTTCTGGACTATCGCCACGAGCGCTGGATAGCGTGGTTCGTCGATGCGCTGGGTCGACACGGCGCCCGCGATGGCAAGCTGGCGCGTGCGGTGGTGGAGAGCATGCGCGAATGGTTCGAATCCGAAACCTTCCGCGGTTGCGCCTTCATCAACAGCGTGGTGGAGTTGGGAGGCAGCCTGCCGGATGTGCTGGATGTATCGCGTCACCACAAGCAGTCGATGGTCGACGCCGTCTCGATGTTTCTATCCGCATCTGCGCGCCGCCGCGGCGATGCGGTGACCATCGCCGTCGCTATCGATGGCGCGATCATCCGCGCGCAATACGATGAAACACCTGCTGCTGCGCTGAAAGCGCTGACTCGTTTATTGAGGGATTTCGATGGCGTATAGCCTGCCTCAGGCAGGCGCGACTTCGCCGGTCCCGATGTCGTTCAGCAAGCCGGCTACTTCCTCGTGCGAGCGCGCGCGGATCAGTCGTGGCGCATGCTTGCGTAACGCATGAAAATCCAGCGTGGCGATGCGGTCGCGCACTGCCAGCAACTGGCCCGGGTGCATGCTGAACTCGCATAAGCCCAGCGCCATCAGCAGTGCGGTGAAATTGATGTCGCCGCCTATCTCGCCGCACAGGCTGACGGGTTTCCCCGCGCGGCGTCCAGCGGTAATGACATGCGAGATGAGTCGCAGCAGTGCCGGCTGCAATGGGTTGTAGATGTTTTCCAGCGCATCGTTGCCGCGATCCGCGGCGAGCACATACTGCGCAAGGTCGTTGGTGCCGATCGCCAGGAAGTCGGCATGATCGAGCAGCTCGCGCACATTGATCGCCGCGGCCGGGACTTCGATCATTGCGCCGAGCGAGAGTTTTTCCGGCAGATCGATGTTTTCGCGCTTGAGGTCGGCACGCGCCAGTTTGAACAGCGTGCGTACGGCGATCAGTTCGTCCGGCTGGGTGACCATCGGTACTAGTACGCGCACCGGACCGTAGCAGGCTGCGCGCAGGATGGCGCGAATCTGCGTGGTGAATACGGCTGGGTAGCGGAGCGACAGGCGTACGCCGCGCACACCCAGTGCAGGATTGTCTTCGCCGCGCAGGGCCAGGCCGGCGGCATCGGCCTTGTCGGCGCCCAGATCCAATGTGCGGATCGTTACCGGCAGGCCGCCCATGCCGAGCACAAGATCGCGATAGGCGATGAATTGCTCGTCTTCCGACGGCAGGCCCTTATGGCGCAAGAACAGGAATTCGGTGCGATACAGGCCGACACCGTCGGCACCGCGCGCGCGGGCGGCGGCGATATCCGGTTGCATTTCGGCATTGGCGTAAAGGCGGATATCGACGCCGTCGCGGGTGCGCGTAGGCGCATGGGCCAGCGTTGCCAGGCGCCGCCCCTCCTGTGCCGCCTCGCGTTGCCAGGCGCGATAGCGGGCCAGATCCTGCGCCGTCGGATGTACCACCGCTTCGCCGCGTTCGCTGTCCAGCAGGATGAGGTCATCGTCGTGAATGGTGGAAAGCGCGTCGCGCACGCCGACCAGCATGGGCAAATCCAGGCTGCGTGCCAGGATCGCGCTATGCGAGTACGGGCTGCCGGAACTGGCCACGACACCCAGCAGGCCGTTGCCCGCAAGGTGCGCCATATCCGCCGGCGCGATCAGGTCGGCGATCAGGATTTCGCCCACGCGCGCGGCGATCTTGCGCTCTTCCACGCTGGTCTGGCGCTGCAGGGCCGAGATCACCCGGTTGATGACCTGGTCGATATCTTCCTTGCGGCTGCGCAGATAAGGATCGTCCATGGCCTCGAAGATGGCTGCGAGGCGATCGCGTTGTTTCTTCAGTGCCGCGCCGGGCCGGTAATGGCCGATGCGCACGAGATCGTCCAGGCCTCGCAGCAATTCGGGATCGTCCAACAGAAGGCTGTGCGCATCGATGAATTCATTGACTTCGCGTGCAAGCGCGCCGTGCAACTTGCCGCGCAGCTCACGCAATTCCTGCCGCGCCATATCGAGTGCGCGGTGCAGGCGTTCCAGTTCGCTGTCGACCTCCTCTTCGGCCAAGGGGCGGGTATCGACCAGATAGCGGCTTGGCTGTACCAGTCGCGCACGGCCCAGGGCCATGCCTTTGGAAGCGGAGGTGCCGGGCAGCAGCTGCCTCATGGGCATGCTCCCAGGAGGAGATACGAACGATGTACGAGCAGCAGGAGCATGGCGACGTTCGATGCATCGGGGGAGTCAGACAGAGCGGTATGCGCGCGGAAAGTTCCGGCGTGCGCATGCGCCGTTGGCTTCTGTTGATCGTCCCTATGCCTTCGCGCCATCAAGCACCTTCGTCGAATTTGCGATCGAACAACGCCACTACCGCATTCAGCGCGTTTTGTTCGTCGGGGCCCTCGGCACGAATCGTCAACGGCGTTCCCAGGCCCGCAGCCAGCATCATGACGCCCATGATGCTTTGCGCATTGACCTCACGCCCCCTGCTGACCAGCCATACCGTGGATTTGAAACTCTGCACCAGTTGCACCAGCTTGGCCGAAGCGCGTGCGTGCAGGCCGAGCTTGTTCGAAATGACAATGTCTTTTTCAAGCATGATCGATGAAGATTCCCCCGCGGCCACCGGTCGCGGCAATTTCCGCGAGTTCGTCGAGCGGCTTTTCCGCATAATTGAGTACGCGCAGCAACATCGGCAGGTTCAAGCCGGAGACACACCGCAGGCGCACGCCTGCCGAACCTAGCGAAAGGCCGATATTGCACGGCGTCGCGCCATACAGGTCGGCCAGCACCAGCACGCCGTCGCCTTGATCCAGTTCACGTGCGTGCTGTTCGGTCAGCGTACGCATGACATCCGGATCGGCCTGTCCCGGCACCTCGACCGCCTCGACTTTCAGCGGCAGCGTGGGCAGCACATGGTGTGCGGCCGAGATCAATGCCTGGCCGACGGCCTCGTGCGTCATCAACATCACTCCGACGCTCATGGTCGTCGTGCCCCCCAGTGGTTTGCTATGGCGTGCATGACAACTACTACTCAAGCTCACGATGGAAAATCAGCACATTGTCGCGTTGCTCGCGGTAATGTGCGGCCAGTTTCTCGGCCAGGTAAACCGAGCGGTGGCGGCCGCCGGTGCATCCGATGGAGATAGTCACATAACTGCGGTCGTCTTGCTCGAACCGCGGAAGCCAATTATCCAGCCAGCGGCTGGTATCGGCGAAATACTCGCCTACCATCGGCTGCTGGTCCAGAAATTCCCGTACTGGCGCGTCCTTGCCGGAGTAGGGCCGCAAGCGCACATCCCAGTGCGGGTTGGGCAGGCAGCGCGCGTCGAATACGAAGTCGGCGTCTGGCGGCAGGCCGCGCCTATAAGCGAACGACTCGAACATCAGCGTCAACCCGCGTGTTGCCTCGGCGTAGCCGGTGGCGATGAGACGGCGCAGCTGATGCACGTTCAGCTCGCTCGAATCGATGACCTTCTCGGCCAGCGACGACAACGGTCGCAGGATACGCCGCTCCTCGGCGATCGCGTCGGCCAGCGACAGGCCGCGCACGGACAATGGATGCTTGCGGCGCGTTTCTGAATAGCGCTTGATCAGGATATCGTCACGGCAATCGATGAAGATCAGGTGCACTTGCACGCCGGCTGAGGCCAGCTCCGACATCACCTGCGGTACCTGATGGAAATCGTCGCCGCGGTTGCGGACATCGATACCCACCGCAATATGCTTGCGCTGTCCGCTCTTGTCGTTGCGAATGACCGTGCCGACCAGGTCCTGGAGCAGGGTGGTAGGCAGGTTGTCGACGCAAAAGAAGCCCAGGTCCTCCAGCGCGCGCAGGGCGACAGTCTTGCCCCCGCCGGACATGCCGGTCAGGACGATCAGGTGCGTTTCGTTCGGTTCGATGCTGGAAACCAGCTGCGATGACTCGCTCATGAGGTTCTTTGGCTCTTACCAGGGCGGCAGCCGGCGCATCTGGTGCGCCTGGCGGTCGATGAAGGTCTGTGCCGGATCGATGCCCTTGCTCTTCAATACATGGCTGCGCACAGCCGCTTCCACAAGGACTGCCAGGTTACGGCCGGGGGCGACCGGGATGGTGATCATCGGGACCTGGACTTCGAGGATCTCGCGCCGCCCCACATCGCCGGTGAGCCGGTTCATGGCGTCGGTGTCTTCGCCGTCTCGCAAAGGCTTGAGATGAACGACCAGGCGCAGGTACTTCGATGGCTTGACCGCGGTATGGCCGAACATCTCACGGACGTTCAAGACGCCCAGGCCGCGTACTTCCAGCAGGTCCTGCAACAGTTCGGGGCAAGTGCCGTCGATCACGTCCGGGGCGATCAGGGTGAATTCGGTGGCGTCGTCGGCGACCAGGCGATGGCCGCGGCTGATCAGTTCCAGCGCCAGCTCGCTCTTGCCCGAGCCCGATTCGCCGGTGATGAGTACGCCGATAGAGAAAACCTCAAGGAAAACCCCGTGCAAGGTCATGCGCGGCGCCAGCATGCGCGCCAGGTAGTACTGCATCCAGGTCAGCAGCTCGTGGCCGCGCTTGGAGCTGATCCATAAGGGGGTATTGGTTTCCTCGGCCACCTCGCGCAAGTCGGACGGAATGGCCTGATCCTTGGTGACGATCATCGCCACGGGCTGGTAGGCGGCGATCTTGTTGATCGCTTCCCAGCGCTGCCGTGAATCCAGGCCGTCCAGGAAATTCAGTTCCTCGCTGCCGATGATCTGGATCTTGTTCGGGTAAATGACGTTCAGATAGCCGATCAACGAAGGGCGCCGGCTGATGGTCACGCTTTGCTCGAGCACACGCGCTTCACCCCGCATGCCGGACACCCAGCGCAGGGCCATGCGTTCGTGAACGCCGTCGTAAAGTTGTCGAGCGGTGAGGCGGTCCAATCGGGATCCTTCGCCCATCCGGGGCGCGGGCAACTGGCGACATTGTGCCAGCTTGGGCTCGATTGTGCGCTGCGGCAGGGGGGGGGGCGCGGTACCGCCCCGTCAGCGCCAGCCCCATGGCGTTGCCGGGAGCGGGCGGAGGAAAAGGGTATTTCGGAAGGAAAAGGGCTACTGGGCCCTACAGGATGCCTCCCCCGACACGGGGGCCGGGGGAGGCGCCAAGCCGTCAGCCGTATTGGCGTTCCTGGCGGACTTCGCGCTGGTGCTTGTCGCAAAGCTTGTCGCGATGCTTGCGCAGTTGCGCGGTGAGCTTGTCAAACAGGATATCGATGGAAGCGTACATGTCCGACTCGATGGCTTCGGCGTGCAACTGGGTCCCGTTGACGACCAGGTTGCCTTCGGCTCTTTGCTGGAGTTTGCTGACCGAAAGTACGACGCTGAGACTGAGTATCTTCTCGTCGAGGCGGGTGAGGCGGTCGAGCTTGGCCATCGCATGTTGCCGCAAGGCCGGGGTGACTTCGATCTGCTGACCGCTGAGTTGGAATTGCATGTTGCGCCTCCTCATGATGCTGGCCGCATTGCGCGGCTTGGGTTGGATGCGTCGTCGCGGTGGATTGCGAGACCGACACACCGTCAGTCATAAGCTGGGAACATTCTTGGCGCGATCAAGTTCCGCGCGCGTGCAGTTTTCGCTTGCTTGCCGTTCAACCGGCGCGTTGCCGCTCGCTGGAGCTCGGTATGCGCATAGCCTCCCTATATTTGGCGACCGTGCGGCGTGCCACCTGGATGCCCTTACGGCGCAGTTCTTCGGCGATCGCCTGGTCGGATAACGGTTTGCGGGTGTCTTCCGCATCGACGAGCTTGCGCAACATGGCCTGGATAGCCGTGGCCGATGCGCTGCCGCCGTCTTCGGTAGATACGCCGCTGGAGAAAAAGTGCTTGAGCTCGAACGTGCCACGAGGCGTATGGATGTATTTGCGCGTGGTTACACGGGAGATTGTCGATTCGTGCATGCCGACTTCCTCGGCCACTTCGCGGAGCACCAGCGGATGCATGGCTTCAGGACCGTAGTCGAGGAAAGCGCTTTGCCGACGGACAATGGCCTCGGCCACCTTGAGCAAGGTTTCGGCGCGCGATTCCAGGCTCTTGATGAGCCAGCGTGCTTCTTGCAACTGTCCGCGCATCCAGCTGGCATCCTCGCCGCGCGCTTGCGCGATCAGGTTGCAGTAGTGCTGGTTGAGACCCAGGCGTGGCTGGCAATCGGGATTGAGGCTCACACGCCAGCGGCCGCCATCCTTGCGCGCATAAACGTCCGGTGCGACGTATTCCACTGGCGTCGGGTCCATCGCCGCGCCAGGACGAGGGTCGAGGCTGCGGATCAGCACCGAAGCGGCGGCGACATCTTCTGGCTCGACGCGCAGACGTCGTGCGAGCTTGATCACATCGTTTCGCGCGAGCAATTCAAGTTCGGCGTCGACAATACGCAGCGCCAGTTCCAGGTGCGGCGTGGACGGATCGAACTGCTCGAGCTGCACGCGCAGACAATCGCGCAAATCGAGGCTGGCCACGCCGGTCGGATCGAAGCGTTGCACGATGCCGCGCACGCTTTCGACTTCCTCCATGCTTGCCTTCAGGTCGGACGGAAGAGCGGTGAGTACTGCCTCCAGGCCTTCACCGAGATAACCATCGGCATTGATCGCATCGATCAGCACCGTCGCGATGGTGCGCTGGCGCGGCGTCATATGGGCGAGATTGAGCTGCCAGAGCAAGTGCTCCTGCAATGTCTCCGGCGCGGCATTCTGTGGCTCGAAGCCGTCCTCGTCGCCATGATTGGAGCGACTGCCGCCGCTGCCATTGGAGAAATCGATCGGCTCGTCTCCCGGGCTATCGCTCCAGTCGACAGCCTCGGCATCGTCACTCGATGCGCCGTCGCTATCGGAGCTGGACGCCGGCGCCGGTGCGGGCGCGGTTTCGGCTGCTTCGTAATTATTTTCGTCGCCGATGGCGCCGTCAGGGGAATCTTCGGAGAACTCGAGCAGGGGATTGCTTTCGGCAATCTGACGCAGCTCGGCCTCCAGCTCCAACTGCGACAGTTGCAACAGGCGAATCGCCTGCTGAAGCTGTGGCGTGAGCGTCAACTGCTGATTGAGGCGAAACTGCAATCCGGTTTTCATGCGAGCCGGTGAACGTTGAGCTAGTGATCATCCTAACCCTCAAGACCCGGGGCGACCATAGCCCTAGTTGCCAGGGCGGTTAGGACATATAGACGAATGTGATTTAGATCAGACTTACGTTAAGGCAAGCCCCGCCCTACCGGCCGCGCAGCGTCCGGTAGGGCGCGGGGAACATTGCCTACAGCCGGAATTCGCGACCCAGATAGACTTCGCGCACCTTCTCGTCGGCCAGAATATGCGCCGGCGTACCGCGCGAAAGCACCTCGCCATCGTTAAGAATGTAGGCGCGGTCACAAATACCCAAGGTCTCGCGGACATTGTGATCGGTGATCAGCACACCGATGCCGCGTTCCTTCAGGTGCCGCACAATGCGCTGAATCTCGCCGACCGAAATCGGGTCGACGCCGGCGAACGGTTCGTCCAGCAACATATAGCGCGGTTGCGCGGCCAGGGCGCGGGCGATCTCTACGCGGCGGCGCTCGCCACCGGAAAGGCTGATGCCTTTCTGCTGGGCGATATGTGCGATCTTCAACTCGTCCAGCAGACTTTCCAGTTCGGCATTGCGCTGGCGCTGGTCGAGCCCGTCACGTAACTCGAGCACGGCCATGATGTTGTCGGCCACGGTCAAGCGGCGAAACACCGAGGCTTCCTGCGGCAGGTAGCCGATGCCCAGCTTGGCGCGGGAATGCATCGGCAGGCCGGTGATGTCCTGCTTGTCGAGCTTGATCAGGCCCGCATCGGCTTCGATCAGGCCCACGATCATGTAGAAACAGGTGGTCTTGCCGGCCCCGTTGGGGCCGAGCAGACCCACGACCTCACCCTCACGGATCGAGAAGGCGAAATCGCGCACGACCTGGCGCGTACGGAAACTCTTTTGTAAACCCTCGGCGGAAAGCATTAGCTACAACAACTCCTCAAGGCTTCGCGGCCGATTGCGCGGGTGCCGGCGTGGGTGCCGGGGCGGTGCCAGTCTTGGCCGGCGCTGCGCCTTGGGCGGTGCGAGGCTTGGGCAGGAAAGTCATGGTCACGCGGCCATCGCCGCCGCTTTCGCCGGTCATCTGGCTGGTCTGGGTGTTGTAGGTCAGCTTGTCGCCGTGCGCATCGCCACGACCCTGTTGCTTGACCACGGCATTGCCGGTCAGTACCGCGATGCCGTTGATATTGTCGTAATCCAACTGGGTGGCATCGCCGGTCATCAGATTGCCGGCGTCGTCGATCTGTTGGATATGCGCCGGCTTGCCGGTCATCACCATGCGGCTGACGTTCTGGTCGCCATCGAAATAGATCTTTGCCAGGTCGCCGGTCACTTTCATCGTGCCTTGGGTGATCACCACATTGCCCTTGAGCGTAGACACGCTGTTGGGAGCGTTGACGCCGTCGAACGAATTGGCGTGTTCGACGTTCATCGGCTTGTCGCGGTCATCCTTTCTTGCCATGGCTGGCTGCAGCGCCAGCAGCGCGAGGGCTAGCAGGCTGTACCGGACGACTCCGCGGGCGCGGGACGAAGGTGCCGTGGACGTCATTGAGAAGCTCCAGATGATTGTCGTTGAGGTTGGCACGCATGCCGACGCCGTTCATTCTACTTTCGCCCTGGGTCAACTGCGCCGGTTCCGCAGTCTCCATGCGGTTCTCCTTCGGCCAGGCGGTGACCTCGGAGGTATGCAGTTCGGCTGCCGGCGAATCGGCGAAGGCCGGCCGGTGCATATAGACCGCGCCCTGCAACTTGAGCAAGGTGCCAGCTTTGTCGACCCAGGCATAGGTCGAGTCGCCCGACCAGTCCGGCACGCCGGCCTGGTTGGAGGGCAGGTCGTATTTGGGGGCATTGATATAGAGCGATTCGTCGCCCTCGCGGCGTTCCAGGTGAGGCGCGGTCATGCCGAAGCTCGGCTGGCCGTCCTCGTCGTAGGACCAGAGTCGGAAATTGGTCAGGGTGTAGCCGGAGCGCGGCGGGCCAACGAAGTCGCTGACCTTGGGCGACGGCGCCAGCCACCAATAAACGCCCTGCACCAGGCCGATCGCCAACAGCAGGGCCGCGATCAGCACGGGCGTACCGCGATCGCGCAAGACGCCGGGCAACTTCATCGCCAACGCTCCCGTTCCGCATCGGCGCGGCCCTGGGCGATCAGCAGCAGATCGGCCACCTCGCGGGCTGCGCCCATACCGCCGCTGCGCCGGGTCTGCCAATGGGCTCGCTCGGCGATCCAGGGGTGGGCGTTGGCGACGGCAACTGCCAACCCGACGATGCTCATCGCCGGCAGGTCGGGCAGGTCGTCACCGACAAAAGCGGCTTGATCGGGCGCCAGTTTCAGCGCATCGAGCAATTCGTGCAGGCAGGCGCGCTTGTCGTTCTGGCCCTGATAGACGTGCGCAATGTCCAGTTCTTCGGCACGTAGCGCGACGGGGTGGCTGATTCGGGCGGACAGGATCGCTACCTGTATGCCATTGTTTTGCAAGAGTTTGAGGCCAAGCCCGTCGTGGACGTGAAAAATTTTTGCCTCATGCCCGTCTTCGCCGTACCAGAGGCGACCGTCGGTAAGCGTGCCGTCCACGTCGAACACCGCCAGACGAATCTTGGCGGCACGGGCAAGTACATCGGCGGGAACGTCGGCGAGATAGCTGGACACGGGACAGGACCTGGAATGCGTTGCTGGGCGGGGAGGGGGCCGCGGACGGCCATGGGACGGATCGATAACGCGCGAGCGTTACGGAAGCCTACAACCAGGCGCTTCCGCGATCCGTTCCCCCGTTCGGATTGATTCGCCCATCAGACCACGCGAGCGCGGAGCAGATCATGAATATTAAGCGCACCGACGACTTTCTGCTGCTCGTCGATCACCAGCAAGGCGTGGATCTGGTGCTTTTCCATAAGCTGGGCCGCCTCGATGGCCAGCTTGTCGGCGCTGATGGTCTTGGGGCCACGGGTCATCAGCTCGGCCACATTCGCGCCGCGCAGGTCCACGCCGTCGTCGTCCAGCGCGCGGCGCAAGTCGCCGTCCGTGAACACGCCGATCAGGCGACGGTCGGCATCGACCACGGCCGTCATGCCCAGGTGCTTACGGGTCATTTCCATCAACGCTTCGGTCAGCGTGGCTTCCGGCCGCACCGTCGGAATGCCTTCGCCGGTATGCATGATGTCGCTGATATGCAGCAGCAATCGACGCCCCAGGCTGCCGGCAGGGTGCGAGCGGGCAAAATCCTCTGAGGTAAAGCCGCGCGCTTCCAGCAACGCGACTGCCAGCGCGTCGCCCATGACCAGGGCGGCGGTAGTGCTCGCCGTCGGAGCCAGACCGAGCGGGCAGGCTTCTACAGCGATGCTGGTATCCAGATGCAGATCGGCCTGTTGTGCCAGGGAGGATTGCTCGTTGCCCGTAATCGCGATCAGCGGGATGCCCTGGCGTTTGATCACCGGCAGGATGAACAGGATCTCGTCGGTTTCGCCCGAATTGGACAGTGCCAATACCACGTCCTGGGGCAGGATCATGCCCAGGTCGCCATGGCTGGCCTCCCCCGGGTGCACGAAGAAGGCCGGGGTACCTGTGGAGGCCAGGGTAGCGGCGACTTTGCGCGCGATATGCCCGGATTTGCCCATGCCAATGACTACCACACGGCCCGCGCAGCCAAGGATCAACCGGCAGGCCTCGACGAAGTCGCGTCCGATACGCGGTTCCAGCGCGTGGATGGCGGCCGCCTCGGTGGCAATCACGGTCCGGGCACTACGCACGATGGCATCGGCGTCGATCAGAACCGGCGAGTTGGGGCTGGCGAAGTTGGCGTTCATGCATCCTCGGGGGCTGGATCTTCAAGGTCCGTGGGCCGGCTTTGGGACATGGCCGGCGACCTCCTTGTACGGTGCCGCTGGCTTGCCGGAAGCCCGCTGTCGTTTCTGCGACAGAAGATTTCCATTACCATGGCATATTCGCATTTTACCGTTATATGACGGCGCGTTGGGCGGAAGTATGCATGGCCGCCCCCTTTCGCGCCGCTCTCGATCTTCAGCAGGAACCCCATGGACGCAGTCACCATTCAGGCAATGATTGAAAACGGCCTGCCCGGCGCGCGCGCCGACGTCAGCGGCGACGACGGCGTGCACTTCGAAGCCGAGGTGATCGCCGCCCAGTTCGCCGGCAAGCTCCCCCTGGCCCGTCATCGCCTGGTCTATTCGACCCTGGGCGATCTCATGGGCGGTGCGATTCATGCCCTGGCGCTGAAGACCCTGACCCCAGAAGAGGCCGCGGCGCGCCGTTGATCGGTCGCGCCGCGCTTTCGTTAGATTCGTTTCCAAGGAAATTTGATGGCCAAGATCCTGATCAGCGGTGGTGAGCCGCTCCATGGCGAAGTGGGCATTTCCGGTGCCAAGAACGCCGTGTTGCCGATTCTCGCTTCCTGCCTGCTGGCCGACGAGCCGGTGGCGATCAGCAACGTGCCGCACCTGCACGACGTCACCACCTTCATCGAACTGCTCGGCCAGATGGGCACGCAACTGGTGCTGGACGATCGCATGAAGATGCATGTCGATCCGCGTCCCACCGATCGCTACTTCGCGCCTTACGATCTGGTGCGCACCATGCGCGCGTCGATCCTGGTGCTGGGGCCGCTGGTGGCACGCTTCGGCCAGGCCGAAGTCTCGTTGCCGGGCGGCTGCGCGATCGGCTCGCGTCCGGTCGACCAGCATATCCGCGGCCTTGAGGCGCTGGGCGCCGAAGTGGTCGTGGAGAACGGCTACATCAAGGCCCGCGCCAAGCGCTTGAAGGGCACACGCATTGCGATGGACATGGTTACCGTGACCGGTACCGAGAACATCATGATGGCCGCTGCGCTTGCCGAAGGCACCACGATCATCGAGAACGCAGCGCAGGAGCCCGAGGTCGTCGACCTGGCCAATTGCCTGATTGCGATGGGTGCGCACATCGAAGGCGCAGGCACGTCGACCATGGTCATCCATGGCGTCGAGCGCCTGCATGGCGCTGAGTACGAAGTGTTGCCCGATCGCATCGAGACCGGCACTTTCCTGGTCGGTGCGGCGATGACCGGGGGCAAGATCCGCGCACGCAATGCGCGCGCGAGCACGCTCGAATCGGTGCTTTCCAAGCTCGAAGATGCCGGCGCGCATATTTCCACCGGTCCGGACTGGATCGAGTTGGATATGCAGGGTCGCCGCCCGAAGGCGGTCAACATCACCACGGCGCCCTATCCGGCGTTTCCGACCGACATGCAGGCGCAATTTACCGCGCTCAACTGCATTGCCGAGGGCGTGGGCGTCATCACCGAGACGGTGTTCGAGAACCGCTTCATGCATGCGCACGAGTTGCAGCGTCTGGGCGCGGACATCCGCCTGGAGGGCAACACCGCCATCATCCAGGGTGTGGAAAAGATGAGCGGTGCGCCGATCATGGCGACCGACTTGCGCGCGTCCGCCTGCTTGGTGCTTGCCGGCCTGGTCGCGCAGGGCGATACCACAGTCGATCGCGTTTATCACATCGATCGTGGCTACGAGAACATCGAAGAGAAGCTCGGTGTGCTTGGCGCGAAGATTCGCCGGCTGCCGTCCTGAGGACGATCGACAGTCCATAAACAAAAGCCCCGCGACAACGGGGCTTTTTGCTATGCCTCGACGGTTTATTTGCCGCCTTGATAACTGATCAATTGCAGTGTCAGATCGCCGCCGTCGCTCTGCGCCAGCTTCACCGGCACGGGATATTTCTGCGGTACGTACCAGGCGCTGAAAGCCTTGTCGTTATCGGTACGCTCCACGCGCTCGGCCTGGAAAGTGCCGGCGGGGACTTGCACGTTGTCCTTGCCGGTGACCTTGAACTGCTGCGTCTCGACGTTGCGCTTGACTGCCACAGGCAGCGTCACTTCCTGCTTGCCTGCGCGCAACACCCAGCCGATCGCCAGCGGAGCGAGATTGCGGTCGACCATGCCCGCCGCGCCGGCATAGGTCGACGGCCCCTTGCCTTCGTCGATGGTCACCTGGCGATTGGCGTCCACTTCGACATGGCGGGTCTTGGTCTTGAAGGCATTGACGCGCGAATCGTAGACCTGTGTTTCCGGCGCGCCCTGATTGATGCGAAAGCGCGTGGTTTCGGTCGAGCTGGCGCCCAGTGCCGCAGCTAGTCCGCCCGTGCTCTTGACGTCGTTGCTGTAGACCCAACTGCCGCCACCGGCGGACTTCAGGGTCAGCGTTGCCTCGCCGATCGCCTGGCCACCTTGCAGTACCTGGTACTTCGCAGTGAAAGGGGTCGGCGTCACCGCCAGGACCGCGGTGGAAGACAGTGCCAACAGGCCAGCGATGAGAATGCGGGTACGGGTTTGGATAGTCATAAGGGCGGCAGTCTACGCTGCGATCCTGAACGGATGATGTGAATGGCCGCAGATGCTTGCGTGGCAGTTTTGTCGGGGCGGTTTCAGCGGTAACCCGCGGCTACCTCTTGGCTTATCTACAGGGCAGGCGGGATCATGGATGCGGGTGCAGTTGCCCCTCAAGCAGTCGCAACGGTGCCGTCAGCGCAGCGCCATCGAACAGGACCGTGTCCGCCCCCGCAAGGCCCAGCCGCCCTTCGGCAATACAACCGACCACTGCCGGCAGTAGCCGATGCTCATGCGCCAGCAGCCGCTGTGCGAGTGTGTCCTCGTCATCGTTCGGCATGACGGAAATACGCGCCTGTGCGATTACCGGGCCGCCGTCGAGTTCGGCTGTGACGTAATGCACGCTGGCGCCATGTTCCGCATCGCCAGCTTCGAGGGCGCGGCGATGCGTGTGCAAGCCTCGGTATTTCGGCAGCAGGGAAGGGTGGATATTGATCATGCGGCCCACCCAGGGCTGCAAGGCTCCACCATCGAGAATGCGCATGTAGCCGGCGAGCACGATCAGCTCGGCTCCACTGTCGGCGATGCGGGCGAACAAATCCAGGTCGAAATCGCGGCGGCTCGGATAGCTGCGCGGATTCAGCGCGAGGGTCGGCACGCCAGCCGCCTCTGCCAGGCGCAAGGCGCCAGCGTCGGCCTTGTCGCTAGCTACCAGCGTGGGCTGGATCGCCAGTCCGCCGCACTCGCGTGCAGTCAGCAGCGCGGCCAGATTGCTGCCGCGTCCGGAGGCGAGGACGGCGATGCGTAGAGGAGCGGTCATGTGTGCTGCATGCCTCGGCGTGCTGCCGGGACAGCAAAAAGTCGATTAGCCGATATGTACGCG
>NZ_DATCRY010000011.1:0-3315 GCF_036568765.1 Dyella sp.
CCCCCGCCAGGTCAGTTGCTGGATTACCCACACCAGCGAGCGCACCCACGAGGTCATCCGAGGCGCGCTGGACCGCTCTCCGCTCTATACCGGTCAGATCGAAGGCATCGGCCCGCGCTACTGCCCTTCGATCGAGGACAAGGTGGTGCGCTTCGCCGAGAAGTCGTCGCATCAGATCTTTATCGAGCCCGAAGGCCTGGATACCTTCGAGATCTATCCCAATGGGATTTCCACCTCGCTGCCGTACGACGTGCAGTTGGCCCTGGTGCATTCGATCCCGGGCTTCGAGCGCGCACACATCACGCGCCCCGGCTACGCCATCGAATACGACTATTTCGACCCACGCGGCATGCATCCGTGGCTCGAGACCAAAAGCATTCCGGGCTTGTATTTCGCCGGCCAGATCAACGGCACGACCGGCTATGAGGAGGCAGGTGCGCAAGGTCTGATCGCCGGACTCAATGCGGCGCTCGCCGTACAGGGCAAGTCGCCCTGGTATCCGCGTCGCGACGAGGCCTATATCGGCGTGCTGATCGACGACCTGACCAGCAACGGTACGATCGAGCCGTATCGCATGTTCACCTCGCGTGCGGAGTACCGCCTGCATCTGCGCGAAGACAACGCCGATCTGCGCTTGACCGAAACCGGCCATGCGCTCGGCGTCGTACCGAGCGAGCGGTTCGATGCATTGCGCGCAAAGCGCGAGGCGGTCGAGCGCGAAACACAGCGATTGGGCACGCTCTGGGCAGCTCCGACCAATGCGCTGGGCGCAGCGATCGAGCGCCAGCTCGGCATCGCGGTCAGCCGTGAGACGAACGCGCTCGATCTGCTGCGCCGCCCCGAACTCGACTATGCAAGGCTGATGGAAGTCACCGAGCTCGGCCCCGGAGTGGAGCGCGAGGATGTCGCCGCGCAGGTCGAAGTGCAAACCAAGTACGCCGGCTACCTGGAGCGGCAACACGAGGAAATCGAGCGCCAGCGGCGCCACGAGCACACCGCGATCCCCGCGAACTTCGATTACGACAAGGTACGCGGACTGTCGGCCGAGGTCCTGCTCAAGCTCAAACGCAGCCAGCCGGCAACAGTCGGCCAGGCATCACGCATCAGCGGCGTGACGCCTGCGGCTATCTCGCTGCTTTTAGTGCATTTGAAGAGGAAGGCGGCCGCTTAACTCCCGTCAGGGGCGAGGGCGCAAGCCCGAATACCGACGCACAACGAAACTGACGGAAGCGCACTTCGTACGCTTACAGTTATCGCTGCAGCCGGACAATAGCGCCCTCGCTACTCGTCCCTCACCCCTTCTGGCGACCCGAACGACTTCAGCAGTCTCACACCATCACGCAAGCATGGCATCATCCACGTTTTACCCCCATTGACGCGGAGTCCTACGATGGAAATCTGGATCGGACGGGATGGCGAGCGCCACGGCCCGTACAAGGAAGGCGATGTCAGGCAGTGGCTGCGCAGCGGGCAGGTATCGCGCGACGATCTGGGTTGGTACGAAGGGCTGGCCGACTGGCAGCCGCTATCGGTGCTGTTCCCCGAAGAACGCCCTTCCGCAGCGCCGCCGCCGATGCAGAGCACCCCTGCCTCGCCCTACAGCGCACCGCCGATGCCGCAGGCCGTTACTACGACGGCGCTGGAAGACTACGCCGGCTTCTGGCAACGCTTCGGTGCCTGGGTGATCGACCTGGCCGTTCTGCTGATACCGGCAGCCATCATTTATCAGTCGATGGGTGGGTTCACGGCATACATGACACTGCTGGGGCATATCCGCGAGGGCATGACGGCCGGCCCGGAAATGACCGAAGCGATGAAGGCCTACGCCGAGGCCACACGCCCGGCATCGATCGCAGTGGTACTGCTGGGTTTCTTGTACTACTCGTTGTTCGAAGCGTCCAAATGGCAGGCAACCCCGGGCAAGCTGGCGCTGGGTATCCGCGTGACCGACCTCAATGGTCAACGCCTGTCGATCGGCCGCAGTGCGCTGCGCAACGCCGTACGGCTGTTGAATCTGCTGAGCGGGCTGCTGGCCTTGATTTGTTATCTGCCGGTCGCCTGGACGCAGCGCAAACAAGGGTTGCACGACATGGTCGCCAGCACGCTGGTGCTCAACGGCCGGGTCAGCGCACAGACGGCGCAATCGAGCCGGACCAGCAGCCATACCTCGACCAACGGCTCATTCGACGCATAAGCCCGGCCGTGCCTGACTTCGCAAACGCGCCGCTTGCCGGCGCGTTTTTTATGCGGCAGTGCTTTTTATACGGCTTGGACGACCTTGTATGATGTCCGGTCCGGCACGGGAACTTAACCGCCCGCGCCGGTGCAGACCTCCAAAGGAACGTTTACAGACTCATGCTCAGCATCGAACAACGCATCGCCCAGGACATCGCCGCCAAGCCCGAGCAAGTACACGCTGCTGTCGACTTGCTCGACGGGGGCGCCACCGTGCCGTTCATTGCGCGCTACCGCAAAGAAGCCACCGGCGGACTGGACGACACGCAGTTGCGCCTGCTCGAAGAACGCCTGCGTTACCTGCGCGAGCTGGAAGACCGACGCGGCGCGATCCTGGCCAGCATCGAGGAACAGGGCAAGCTGACCGACGCCCTGAAGCGCGACATTCTAGACGCCGACACCAAGGCGCGACTGGAAGACCTCTACCTGCCCTACAAGCCCAAGCGCCGCACCAAGGCGCAGATCGCGCGCGAGGCAGGATTGGAACCGCTGGCGACCACGCTGCGCGACGATCCCACCCAGTCGCCCGAGACGCTCGCGGCGGACTATGTGGATGCCGACAAGGGCGTCGCCGATGTGCGTGCCGCGCTCGACGGCGCGCGCGCCATCCTGATGGAATCGATCGCCGAGGACGCGCACCTGGTCGGCGAGCTGCGCGACTGGCTGTGGGACAAGGGCCAGATCCGCGCCAAGGTCGTCGCGGGCAAGGAAAATGAAGGCGCCAAGTTCCGCGACTATTTCGACCACGTCGAACCGATCGCCAAAATTCCCTCGCACCGCTTGCTCGCATTGATGCGCGCGCGCAACGAAGGGGTGATCGAACTGGAACTCGCACCGGCGCTGGACGCCGAGCAAGGCCACGCCGAAGGCGAAAGCCGCGTTGCCGGGCATGCCGGCATCTTCGACCGCGGTCGCGCCGCCGATGCCTGGCTGCGCGAAACGGTACGCCTCACCTGGCGCGTCAAGTTGCATCTGCACCTGACGCTCGATTTGTTCGGCAAGGTCCGCGAAACCGCCGAGGACGAGGCGATCCGTGTATTCGGCGAGAACCTCAAGGATCTCTTGCTGGCCGCACCCGCC
>NZ_DATCRY010000012.1:0-5338 GCF_036568765.1 Dyella sp.
ATTCCTTTACTTCGCGACCGCGCTCGCCGATCAGGCCGACCACGACGACATCGGCATTGGTGTAACGCGTCATCATGCCGAGCAGCGTCGACTTACCGACACCGGAGCCGGCGAACAGCCCCAGGCGTTGGCCGCGCCCCACAGTCAACAAGGCATTGATCGCGCGCACGCCGACATCCAAGGGGGTGTCGATCGGCTTGCGTGCCATCGGATTGATCGGATCGTTCTTAAGGCCCGCATGTTCGTCCGCGTCGAGCGGTCCCTGCCCGTCCAGCGGTGCGCCATCGGCTCCAACCACGCGACCGAGCAACGCTTCGCCCACCGGCAATCCGCCAGCATGGGCGCAAGGGCGCACGCGCGCATTCGGCAGTACTCCGTGCATTTCGCCTACTGGCATCAGCAGCAGGCGCTCATCGGCAAAACCGACCACTTCGGTATCCAGTTCCGCACCGTCGGCCGTCGCCACCAGGCAGCGCGCGCCCAATGGCGCCTCGCAACCTTCGGCTTCAAGTGTCAGGCCTACGACGCGCCGCAGGCGTCCCTCGACAATCAGCGTTTGCGCCGCCAGGGCGCGCTGGCGACGTCGCGCCAGCTTGTCACGCCATGCCGCCTGGCGCATCGTGACGCTCATCCGACGCCGCCTTCGCTGGCGTCCTCGTCCTGCCCGTCGACGCCAAGCACCGCATCGACGACAGCAGCCAGCCGTGTCTCGATGCGCGCATCCAACCGCGAGCGGCCGCTTTCCAGCACGCAGTCGCCACGATCCAGCGCAGGGTCCGGCAAAAGCTGCCAGGTTGTCTCGACCGCATCGAGTTCGCGCAACAACTGCACATCGTCCGGATGCAAGCGCACACGCAGTTCGCGCTCGGCCGCAGGCAGGGATACCGCCGCCTCGCGAACGGCACGCACAATCAATTCCGGCGTCGTGCGCAATTCATGTGCAAGCACGCGCCGCGCTACCACCATGGCTAGTTGGGCCAGCTCCTGCTCGGTGGCATCGTCGAGCATCTGCATGGGCCGGGCGATCGATTCGAATAAAGCCTCGAGCCGCCCACGATGCTCACGCAATTCTTCGGCGGCCTTGGCGCGTCCTTCCGCCAGGCCAGTAACGAAACCTTCCTCCCGCGCCTGCCGCTCCAGCTCTTCCAGCTCGAACACAGTGGGGCGTGGCGGTGTTTCGTCCTCGACCGGCGTCGCAGGCGGTTGGTGATCGCCGACATGCGGCGGCTCCCAGCGCAGGAAGTCTTGCAGCAGTTCGCGCGCCAGGATCGGCTTCATCAGACGAACTCGTCACCGCTGGCCGACAAGCTGATCTGCCCCGAGTCGGCGAGTCGGCGCGCAATCCCGAGCACCTCCTTCTGCGCCGCATCGACCTCGCTCAAGCGCACCGGTCCCTTCACTTCCAGATCGTCGCGCAACATGTCGGCAGCACGCTGGGACATATTGGCGAAGAACTTCTCCCGCACGCTCGGCTCAGCCCCTTTGAGCGCAACGACCAGGCGCGCCGAAGGCACCTCGCGCAACAAGGTCTGGATGCTGCGATCGTCCAGCTCGGCCAGATCGTCGAACACGAACATCAGTTCTTCGATGCGCCCCCCCAGGTTGGCGTCATGCGAGCGGATCGCTGCCATCAGTTCCGCTTCGCGGCTGGTTTCCATGGCATTGAGAATGTCCGCTGCGGCCTTGAGTCCGCCAACGTTGGCCGACTTGAGCTTGTTGGTATTGCCGGAGAACTGGCGCTCCATGATTTCGTCCAGTTCGTGCAACGCATGCGGCTGCACGCCGTCGAGCGTGGCGATGCGCATCACCGCATCCGAACGTGTGCGTGCCGGCAGATAACCGATCACCTCGGCGGCTTGATCCGGCTCCAGATGCGCGAGCACCAGGGCGATAATCTGCGGATGCTCTAACCCGATCATCTCGGCGATGGCGCGGCTTTCCATCCACTTGAGCGATTCCAGGCCCTTGCTGCTGCGGCCGAGAAGAATGCGGTCAATCAGGCCGCCGGCCTTGCTCTCGCCGAGCGCATTGACCAGCACGCGGCGAATGTATTCCTCGGTGCCCACACCGAACGAGGTCTGTCGACCCAGTTCTTCATTGAGCATGTCGAGCACCTGCTCGACCTGTTCGCGGGTGACGCTGGTCAGCCCGGCCATCGCGGTGCCAACCGCCTGCACATCGCGTGCAGAGAGGTGCTTGAGGACCTCGGCGGCATCCTGCTCGCCCAGGGTGAGCAACAGGATGGCCGCGCGCTGCGCGCCGGTCACTGTGGGTTGATTAGCCGCCATCCTCGCCCACCCAGTTCTTCACTACTTGCGCTACTTGCTTGGGATTCTCGGCAACCATCCGGCGTGCGATGCCGATGCGTTGCTCATAGGCCGCACCGGGCGGCAGACCGGGACGACTGCGGCCACGGTCGGCTGCGGGCTCGTCTTCCTCGTCCTCGTCGTCGGTCAGTCGTACCGAAACGGTCGGGATCGGCCCGGCCAGCGCGGGCTGCATCATCGGTGCCGGTGGCTTCAGCAAGCCTTTGAGCATCGGCCGCAGGAAAACAAAGCCGACGATCAAAGCCAGCAACACACCGACGCCTTGCTTGATCAGATCCATCATGCCGGGGCGCTGCCAGAACGCTTCTTGCGGCAGCTTGTCGTCGACCGGGTTCTGGTGGAATGGCTGGTTGATCACGCTCACCGTGTCGCCACGCTGCGCATCGAAGCCGACCGCATTCTTGGTCAGGTCGGTCAGGTGCTGCAGTTCCTGCTGGGTGAACGGCACACTCTTGTTCGGGTCTGTACCGACCGGCTTGTTGTCGACCAGCACTGCCACGCTCAGGCGCGCCAGTCGGCCGGCAGGGTCGCTGACATGGCTGACGGTGCGATCCAGTTCGTAATTGCGCGTCGCGCTGCTGGAAGCCTCGCTTGGTGCGCTGGCCTGCGCGGTGGCGGCATTCGCTGCCCCGGCTTTGCCCGCATTCGGGCGCGCAGCCGTGGGCTGGGCCACCGTGTTGGGCGGCTGATTGCTCAATGCACCCGGCACGCCATTGTTCGCGGCGATATCGTGACGCTGCTCGCTATGCGTCTGTTCGCTACGCAGGGCCGAGTGGTCGTGGTCGTACGTCTCGGTCGCTTTCTCGGTCTGGCTGAAATCCATCTCCGCCGAAACCTGCGCCCGCACCCGTCCAGGCCCGACCAAGGGCGTCAACAGATCTTCGACGCGCTGCGCATACGTATTTTCCAGGCGTGTCGCCAGGCGCAGGCGGCTGTCGCCGATCGCTCCCGGGCTGTCCGGGTCGCTGATGGTCAGCAACTGCCCCTGCTGATCGATCACAGATACCTGACGCGGATCGAGATCCGGCACGCTGGCGGCAACCAGGTGAACGATGGCGGCAACTTGGCTCGCATCGAGCTGGCGACCGGGATACAGCGTGATCAACACCGACGCGCTGGCCTGGCGATTATCGCGAATGAAGGCCGATGGCTTGGGCAGCGCCAGATGCACGCGTGCGGCACGCACCGATTGCAGCCCGGCAATGGTATTGCCCAAGTCCGTTTCCAGCATCTGCTGGTAACGCGTGCGTTCGGCCAGGTCGCTCATGCCGAATGGCGAATCGGCTGCGGGCATGGCCGTACCGGCACTGCCTTGCGGCAGGCCTTGCGCGGCAAGCTTGAGGCGCACCGCGGCCAGGTCGGCAGCAGGTACCGAGATCGAACTGCCATCGGGGCTGAGTGTGTACTGCGTATTGCTCGCCTGCAGCGCCTGCGTCACCGCCGCGGCATCTTTGGAATCCAGGCCCGCATAGAGCAACGCATAATTGGGGCCACGCGACCACAGCACGACACCGACGCCGATGGCCACAGCCAGCGCTACGCCGAACAGCAACATCAGCTGTCGCGTCGCCGGGCTGCGGGCGATCTGCTTCAGGGGGTCAAGGCGCGTGCCGTTGTCGGCAGGTTGCGCGATGGCGGTATCGGCCATGAAGACTGCTCAATCGACTTGGGGTGGCATGGGGATGAACCGGTTCGGCGTGTTCGACTACACCGACATGTTCATGATGTCTTTGTACGCGTCGAGCAACTTGCTGCGCACGGCGGTCACCGCGCGCAAGGAAAGATCGGCCTTTTGCACGGCCACCATGGTGCTGGCCAGGTCCGAGCCGGGGTCGCCACGCTCGAAACTCGCCGCCATGTTGCCGGCCTGCATCTGCGTCTCCCCCACCTTGGCGAGCGACTGCTTGAACAGGGTGCCGAAATCCAGGCCCTGGCTCGTGGCAGGCGCCGCGCTGCTATAGGCAACGTCCGGCATACGCACCTGCGAGGACATCTGGCGCATTTGCGAAAGCAAGCTATTGACGTCGATTTGACTCATGTCGAAATTCCAACGCTTATGGCAGTTCCCGTGACTTAAAAAGCACAAGCCATGCCATCGTTACGTCATGTGCCGAAGAAGCGGCGCGTCCATTTCGGACTGCGACGCAAAACAGCGTGAAAACAGTCTTTCTATCGTTTCATCCGTTGACCGAGAGCATCGGCTGCAACCCGTACTTGCGCAGCTTTTCTACCAAGGTGGTGCGCTGCATACGCAGCAGCTTGGCCGCATGCGCCACCACACCGTCGGTAGCGTCAAGAGCCTGACGGATCAAACCGATTTCGATATCGGCAAGGTGATCCTTCAGGTCCAGGCCACCTTCGGGCAGATGAATCGCCGAATCGATGGTCTGGCTGGCGCCGATCGGCAGACCGATCACGTGGCGATCGTCCATCAGCGACATCAGGGCCATGCCGCTGGCCTCTTCGTTGCCCGCGTTGCCACGGTACTTCTCCGGCAGATCGGCCGCGCGTACTTCGCCATGCGGATAGAGAATGGCCAGGCGTTCGACCAAGTTGGACAGCTCACGTACATTGCCCGGCCAGCTGTGCATGCGCAGGGCATGCATGGCACCGTTGCTGAAGCGCACACCGTCGAGCCCCCGGCGCAGCAGGCGCTGGTTGAATTCTTCGATGAGCTCCGGCAGATCGTCCACGTGCTCGCGCAGGGCCGGCATTTCCAGCGGGAACACGCTCAAGCGGTAGTAGAGATCCTCGCGGAAACGGCCCTCGGCGATCGCCTGCTCCAGATTGCGATGCGTCGCAGCGATAATGCGAACGTCACAGCGCTGGGTCTTGTTGCCGCCGACGCGTTCGAACATGCGCTCCTGCAGCACGCGCAGTAACTTGACCTGCATCGGCAAGCTCATGTCGCCGATTTCGTCGAGAAACAAGGTACCGCCCTCGGCCATTTCGAATCGGCCCTTGCGGCTGCTGATCGCACCGGTAAAGGCGCCTTTTTCATGGCCGAACAG
>NZ_DATCRY010000013.1:0-4683 GCF_036568765.1 Dyella sp.
TTCCCAGCCAGATGAAGATCGAGTCGGTATCTCCATAAATCACTTCGTAACCTTCCGCCTCGACCCATGCGCGCGTCTGGCGCATGATCTCGTGGCCTCGCAGCGTGACAGCGGAGACCAGCTTCGGGTCGAAGAACTTTCCTCCCGCGGCGCCGAGCACGCCGATAAAAGCATTCATCAGCAGCTTGAACGCTTGCGATAGCGGTGCGTTACCCGCGGCCTTGGCTTTGTCGCGCCCGGTCCATAGCTGCGTGATCAAGCCGGGGAGACAATGCTTGGTTCGTGAGAATCGTGTCCGATTCGGGCCGGGAATCGTGGTTTTGGGATCGACGGCAAGCATGCCTTCCGCCAGGCCGATCGGATCGATCAGGAAGGTACGGATGATCGACGGATAGAGGCTTTTATAGTCCAGGACCACGATGGAATCGTAGATGCCCGGGCGCGACTCCATCACGAAGCCGCCGGGGTACGATTCACCGGTGGGTATGCTCGCGTTAGGGGCCACGTAACCTTCGCGATGCATACGCGGCAGGTACAGGTAACTGAAGGCGGCGATCGAGCCGCCCATACGGTCGGCTTGCAAACCGGTGACGTTCGCTCGCTCAAGCAGAAACTCCATGAGCTTGGTCTTGGCGAAGATGCGCGTTACCAGCTCGCAGTCTTTCAGGTTGTAGCGTGCGAGGGCTGGCTTGTCTTCGTTGAAGCGGCGCTCGATCTCCGCCATCCGGCTGTAGGGGTCGTCGATGGCCTTGCCTTCGCCGAGCAGCTCCTGGGCGACGGTCTCGAGGCTGAAAGAGGGGAAGCTCCACAGCGCCGAACGCAGCGCCTCGATACCGTCGATAGCCAACCGCCCCGGGATCGTCGCGAAGACGTAGCCCTCCCGCCGCTTGTGATTTCGCCATTCGATCGGCGTACCGCCACGTCCGAGCGCCAGGACCATACCGCACTTTTCGGCGCATGCCTGGAGCAGGCGCAGATCGAACTGGATCAGGTTCCAGCCGATGATGACGTCGGGGTCGTGATGGCGAAACCAGCTGTTGAGGGCGACGATGAGTTGTGCGCGCTCGGCAAAGTAGCTCAGTTCGAAATCCAGGTCGTCTGTTGCATCGGCGCCGGGGCTGCCGAGCATGAAGACCTGTCGTTGGCCGCATCCTTCGAGCGCAATCGAATAAAGCTCGCCATGTGCGCTGGTTTCGATATCCAGCGATACGAACCGTAGTGCGGGGCGATACCCCGCGCCGGGTTTCAGGCGCGGATTGAGGAAGGTTGCCGCATCGCCTTCGACTTCGACGATTACGCTCGCGGTAATGAACCGCTCCATCAGATAGCGATCGTCGGGGCGGATATCGGCTTCGAGCAGTTCGACGCCCGCGGCGGCCAGTCGCTTCTCCAGTTGGAGCATGGCTTTATAGCCAGAGGTATAGACTCCGAGGACGGGCTCCTGCGCGAAGGTTTTCATGGGCAGCGGGGTGCACTTCACATCGCTCTCGTTGCCGATCGCGGCTTGGAGCTGTTCATGCGCATCCGCCCGGACGAATGCCACGTTTCGCTGCCCTGTGACGAGCACGCGGCGAGGTCCCGCGTCGGTTGCCAGCCACAGCTCGATCTCGACGCCATCCTTGGTGTCCCGCCAATGGCGAGTGAGGATGTAGCCGTTCTCAAGACGTGTATTCACTGGCGAAGTTTAGCAACTTCGTTGGAGTGTTCGTGTGAGTCTTGGAAGAGCTGAGTGTTGGCGGTTTGTGGGATGGCGAATCATGTCGCGTGACTTTTTGCTTGCGGGGTTGCCCCCTCACCCCAGCCCTCTCCCCCGGCGGAGCCAGGGGAGAGGGAGCCGACTGAGGGAAACCTCTAAGAACTGGCTCTTCTGTGGGAGCGACTTTCGTCGCGACGATCGTGCCTTATCGCAAGCCCTTGTCGCGACTGAAGTCGCTCCCACAACGATAGAATCCGCTTTCGCTATGTTCGGGCGATTGCGAGGTTTTTAGAGGTTCCCTGAAGTCGCTCCCACAACGATAGGATCCGTTTTCGCTGTGTCCAAGTCATTGACAGGTTTTTAGAGGTTCCCTGAGGTAAGCCTCAGTACTTCGCACTTGCGCACACTGCTCCCTCTCCCCTGGCTCCGCCGGGGGAGAGGGCTGGGGTGAGGGGGTAACCCCGTGCGAGTTGTCGGCAACCTAGGCGAGCTCGTCGTCCCCGTGTCGGGGTATAGCAACGCGTACCCGCAACCCATTGCCGTAGGGTGAATCCAGCAACTCGATGGAGCCCGCGTGCAAATCCGTCGCACGCTGCACGATGGAAAGCCCAAGGCCATAACCATCGCCGCGCATGGAAGATTCGCGGTGGAAGCGCGCGAACACGGCCTGGCGCCGCTCTGGCGGAATGCCCGGGCCGTTGTCCATAACCTCCAGCGTCGTTTCCTGCGCGTTGCTATCGACGACGATCTGCACCATGCCGCCGCGTGGAACATGCCGTAGGGCATTCTCGAGCAGATTCCGCAGGAGCGCGGATACGGCGGCGTCGTATCCGCGAATGAGCACCGGCTCGGCGGGCGACTCGAAACCCAACGACACACCGCTGCTGGAGACCACGGGGGCCAGTTCATCGATGACATGTGTGGCTACATCCACCAGGTCGACGATGGCCGGTTTGCAGGAAGCCGCGCCGGCTTCGATCTTGGCCAGCGCCAGCAGTTGCTCGACGCGCCGAGTGAGCTTGGCGACGCTTTGGTGGGCGCCGCTGAGACTGTCGTGCATCTCCGCCGCGGAATCGGCGACCATCGCGCTTTCGAGATTGAGCATGATCGAGGCAAGCGGCGTGCGCAGCTCGTGCGCCACGTCAGCGCTGAATCGGCGCTCGCGTTCCAGGGCATCTTCCTGTCGGGCCAACTGTTGATTGAGCGCGCTGACGACGGGTTCCAGTTCCTCCGGGGCCTGCTTGAGCGTAATGGGCTCGCGGCTGCCGGGTTCGCGGGACGACAAGGCCGACGCCAGCGCTATCAGGGGACGCAGGCCGCGACTGGTGGACCAGCCGATCAGCAAGGCGAGCAACGGCAGCGCTACAAGGAACGGCAAGCCGTGCTCCAGCCAGAGTGTCCGGATGATTTCAAGGCGGGTGTCGTATCGCTCGGCGACTCGAATCACCAGGTTCGTGGCTTTATCCACATAGGTATAGACACGCCAGATGTGGTGCGCCTTGCGCAAATCCTGATACGAAGACCGATCGGTGGGCGTCGATGGCAAAGCCATCAAGTTGATCGAGCCGGCAAGCAGCGTGCCTGTCTTGTCGAAGACCTGATAGCCGACTTCGGATTCCCAGGTCGGTACGTCGCCCGCGGCCTGGATCACCTTCTTCTTCTGCACGCTGGCGAGCAACGGCTGCTTGCCGGTCAATGCCGGAAGGCCATTGTTCTGCACGAAGGCGCTGATCGTATGGGCGGCCTGGGCCAACCGGCCGTCGGACATCTCCTCGAGTTCGGCGCTGGTGTGCGTATAGCTGTAGATCGCCACAGGCACCCACACGATGAGAAGCATCGCCACGATCATCCAGCGCAGGCGTCCGCGCAGGCTCCTGGGCGTCATTGCGGATCCCGGGGAATCATGTAGCCGAAGGCGCGGACTGTCTGGATGGTGTCGAAGCTGAGCTTGCGGCGGAGGGCATGTACGATGACGTCCAGCGCGCTGTCGCTCACGGCTTCCGTGCCGTACAGCGAGCTTTCCAGTGCATCGCGTCGCACGACACGGCCCGCGCGTTCCATGAGCACTTGCAGAAGAGCGAACTCACGGCGGGTCAGATCGATTTTCTCGCTGCGGAAATGCACTTCCAACGTGCCAAGGTCCATCTTCAGCGCGCCGGCGACGATGCAGTTGGCGGCGAGGCCCTGCATACGGCGGGTGAGCGAGCGGATACGCGCGCCAAGTTCGTCGAGATGAAAGGGCTTGGTGAGGTAATCATCGGCACCGGCGTCCAATCCGTGGACGCGCGCCTGCACCGCGTCGCGCGCCGTCATGATCATCACCGGCGTGAGGATGTTGTCGCGCCGCGTTTCCTTGAGCAGTTCCAGGCCATCCTTGCCGGGCAATCCCAGATCCAGCAGCACGAGATCGGCTTCTTCGTCGCGCATGGCGGCCGCGCCTTCGTGACCGTCGGTCAGCCAGGTAACCGTATAGGAGAGACGCTCCAGGGCGCGGCGAATGGCCGCGCCCAGTTGCAGATCGTCTTCTACCAGGATGATGTGCATGGACCCTTCCGACCGTGTCGCCCGGTACCTGTCTAGCGGGGGCGAGACGTTCGATTGTCTTGCAGGTTTGTGACAGTGCGGGGAAAGGCTTTCCGGAATCAGTGCGCGTCAGCAGCGGCAGGGGATAGCCCGGCAGCACGCAATTCGGCCTTCGCGGCAGCGAGGTCGCGCTGCATGGCCGCCGACGTCAGCATGGCGTCAGCCAGCGATTGCCCGAAGACGCGGCCACCGTAGATGTCCTGCAGGGTATGCACGCCCTTCACCACCCGATGCCAGCCGATGTCGCGGGCATGCTGCATCAGCGCATCGGCGTCCTGCGGAAACAGCTGGGCCAGCAGCGTGGCATCGACGGCCGCCCGGCTGGCGTGGCCACTGGGATAACCGTAGCTGCGCTTCTTCGCTTCCTGCGGGTTCTTGGCGCAGTCCGACTCCGGCGGGCAGGG
>NZ_DATCRY010000014.1:0-8856 GCF_036568765.1 Dyella sp.
AAGGTGAACTTGCCCGCGGCGTTTTCCATGCGGCGGTTCTCCTTGAGACCCAGGCCTTCACAGAAGAAACGCAGGCTGGCGTCGATGTCGCGAACTCGGATCATGGTGTGCAGGTATTTCATTTGCTATGCGTCCAGAAACAGGTCAGGCAAGAGGGGTTGGGTCGGGTCGACGGCATAGGGCGCGAAATCGGCGATGCCTTCCTCGCGCAGCACGTCTTCATCGATCAGGAACCGTCCGGTGAAACCGGCAGCGGCGCGCGTGAGCACCGCGTGCGCCGCATCGGCGACAATCTCCGGCTTGCGGCAACGTTCGAGCGGCACGCCGGGAATCATGTTGAGCGCATCCGTCGCTACGATAGTACGCGGCCATAAGGCATTGACCGCCACCCCGCGCGGACCAAACTCGCCGGCCAGACCGAGCGTCACGAAGCTCATGCCCATTTTGGCCAGCGTATAGCCGGTATGCGGCGCCCACCATTTCGGGTCCAGCGAGGGCGGCGGCGCCAGGGTCAGGATATGCGGGTTGGCCGAGCGCAGCAGATGCGGCAAGCAGGCTTGAGCACAGAGGAAACTGCCGCGTGCATTGACCTGCTGCATGAGATCGAAGCGCTTCACCGGCGTATCCAGCGCGCCGGCCAACCAGATCGCGCTGGCGTTGTTGATCAGGATGTCGATACCGCCGAACGTCTGGACCGCGGCATCGACGGCGGCGCGCACTTCGTCCTCTTCGCGAATATCGCACTTGATCGCCAGCGCCTTGCCCCCTGCGGCAATCACTTGCTCGGCCGCGCTATGAATGGTGCCTGGCAACTTCGGATTGGGCACGCTGCTCTTGGCGGCGATGACGATCTGCGCGCCATCGCGCGCGGCACGCAGGGCGATAGCCAGGCCAATGCCGCGCGAGGCACCGGTGATGAACAAGGTCTTGCCGGCCAGCGATCCCATGCACGCTCCGTTTCATAAAGAATGAAGCTGGAGTTTAATCCGTTCGCGTTCAGTCTTTCTGGAAGCGAGGCAGGATATCGCGCAAATCGGCCAGCCGCTGCAACGGGTCGACCAGCTCAAGCATGCGCTGGTGCTCCTCCAGTTCCAACGGCAGCAGTTCGGCAAGGCGAAAACCGACCCAGCTGGCGTCGTCGTAGAACGCACGCGAGCCAGGACGCCAATGCGGCCCCATGGCATCGATCAACCGCTCCAGGATGGTCGGCAACAAGGCCAGCTCGACGGGCACCGATTGGGTGGGCTCATCCGGCCACAGTTCCACGTCGCCGCGCACCAGTCCGTCGGCGCGAATTCGTGTGCGGCGCACGCGAAACCGCGTACCGCCTTCGGCAACGATCCCGAGCAGCCCGTCCTCGCGATTGTGAAAATCGGTAATGCGCGCCAGTGTACCGACTGCCGCGGGCGTGGCGGGCGCGCCGGCCTCCTGTCCGTCGAGGATCAAACAGACGCCGAAACCGCTATCGGTACGCGAACACTCGCGCACCATGTCCAGGTAACGAGGCTCGAAGATGCGCAGTTGCAGGTGGCCACCGGGATAGAGCACGGCACCGAGCGGAAACAGCGGCATATCGAGCATGGGAGCGGAAGCGGCCATGCGTGGGAGTGTACTCAGCTCGACAAGGCCTGGACGAATCGACGCGGCGCCGCTTCGAAACCGCCGTTGGACATGAAGACGACATGATCGCCAGGACGCGCTTGCGCACGCAGGGAGGCAATCAATGCATCTACCGTAGGTACGGTCGTGCCACGGCCATCGAGCGCGGCGGTTACCCGTTGGGCATCCCACGGCAGTCCGGGCCGATGCAGGAATACGACGGCATCGGCGTCGGCCAGGGAGGGAGCGAGCGCTTCGGCATGCGCGCCCAGACGCATCGAGTTGGAACGTGGCTCCAGCGCCACCAGGATGCGCGACTGGCCGACGCTCGCGCGCAGCCCGGCGAGCGTCGTGGCGATCGCGGTAGGGTGGTGCGCGAAATCGTCGTACACGCGCACGCCGCCCACCTCGCCCACGACTTCCATGCGTCGCTTGACGCTTTCGAAGGTGGCGAATGCCGGCAGCAGCGCGCGCGGGTCGGCGCCCGCCGCACTGGCCGCGGCCAGTGCCGCCAGCGCATTCATCACGCTGTGGCGGCCGAGCAGCGACCAGTGCACCTCGCCCAGCAGCGCATCGCTGCGATATACGGCAAAGGACGAACCGTCGGCGGCGATCAGTTCGGCGCGCCAATCGCCCTGACCGATACCGAAGGTTTCCACCGGTGTCCAGCAACCCATGGTCAGCACTTCGGCCAGGTAGGCATCGTGTGCGTTGACGATGAGCCGGCCGTTACCTGGCACGGTACGCACCAGGTGATGGAACTGGCGCTGGATCGCGGCGACGTCGGGAAAGATGTCGGCGTGGTCGTATTCGAGATTGTTGAGGATGGCGATGCGCGGACGGTAGTGCACGAACTTCGAGCGCTTGTCGAAGAAGGCCGAGTCGTATTCGTCCGCTTCGATCACGAAGGGCTTGCCCTGCCCCAACCGCGCCGACACCGCGAAATTGCCCGGCACGCCTCCGATCAGAAATCCCGGTGCCAAACCTGCGCTTTGCAGCAGATGCGCCAGTAGGCTGGTGGTCGTGGTCTTGCCGTGCGTACCGGCGACCGCCAGCACGTCGCGCCCCGGCAGTACGGTTTCACCGAGCCACTGAGGGCCGGAAATGTAGCGCAGTTGCTCGTTCAGCATGTACTCGACCGCGGGATTGCCGCGCGACATCGCATTTCCGACGACCACGAGATCCGGCGCGGGCTTCAGGTGCTCGTCGCTGTAGCCCTGCATCAGCGCGATGCCCAACGCTTCGAGCTGGGTGCTCATCGGCGGGTAGACGTTGGCATCGGAGCCTTCCACCTGCTCGCCCAGCTCACGCGCCAGCGCGGCCACGCCGCCCATGAAGGTGCCGCAGATGCCAAGGATGTGCAGACGCATGTCGAATCGTTTACCTGATGAAAGGGCGTCAAGGACGTCCAAAACGAGCGGGCCGCCTTGCGGCGGCCCGGCGCGACGGATCAGCCGTTGGCGGTTACCGATTCGCGGTTGAGCGCATGACGCACACGTGCCGTCACTTCGTCGAGCTGCCCCACGCCATCGACCACCTGCAGCTTGCCTCGACGGGCGAAGAAGTCGGCGACGGGTGCGGTTTCCTGCGCATAGATCTGCAGGCGATCGCGCACGACGTCGGGATTGTCGTCCTTGCGATGCTCGGCCTCGAAGCGGATCTTCACGCGATCGATGATGGCCTGGCTGGGGACTTCCAGCTTGACGACCGCATCGAGCGGTTGGCCGATCTTGGCCAGCAGGTGATCGAGCGCATCGGCCTGGGCCAGATTGCGCGGATAACCATCCAGGATGAAGCCGTTCTTCACATCGTCCTGCGACAGACGCTCCTCGAGCATCGCCAGCAGGATGTCGTCGGAGACCAGTTTGCCGGCGTCCATCACGGCTTTGGCCTTCAGGCCGGTCGGCGTACCCGCAGCGACGGCGGCACGCAGCATGTCGCCGGTCGAGATATGCGGCACGCCGAGTTCAACCTTCAGCCGGGCAGCCTGGGTACCTTTGCCCGAGCCGGGCGGACCGAGTAGGACAAGTCGCATAGTGCTCCACGAATCCCTAGAGGCGCGCAGCGCGCGCACGGGTGGATATAGAAAGAAAACCAGCGGTCACGTTAACTTCTGCAACCGGTAACGTCAAACGGCTAGTCGCGGCCAATCGTGCCAAGTGACTGACCGCTAAGGGTTAAGCCAGGTCCGCGTCAGGTTACAGTGTGGCCTCCCGATTACGTCAGCAGGAGCTCTATTCATGAAAACCGCCCCTCGCCCCGCTTCCGGCAAGCTGCTCTACGCCCAATCCGGTGGCGTGACTTCGGTGATCAATGCCAGCGCTGCCGGCGTGATCGAGGCTGCCCGCACCCACGGCGTGAAGGTTTATGCGGCACATAACGGCATCCTGGGCGCGTTGCGCGAGGAACTGATCGACACCTCCAAGGAGAGCAAGGCGACCATCGCCGCCTTGCGCCATACCCCGGGCGGCGCCTTCGGCTCGTGCCGCTACAAGCTCAAGTCGCTGGAGACCCATCGCGCCGAGTACGAGCGGTTGATCGAGGTACTGCGTGCACACGATATCCGCTGGTTCCTCTACAACGGCGGCAACGATTCGGCCGACACGGCATTGAAGATTTCCCAGCTCGGCAAGGCGATGGGTTACGACATTCGCTGTATCGGCGTGCCCAAGACCGTCGACAACGATCTGGCGATGACCGATTGCTGCCCGGGCTTCGGCTCGGTGGCCAAGTACATCGCGGTCTCCACGCTGGAAGCTAGTCTGGACGTGGCCTCGATGGCGGATACGTCGACCAAGGTGTTCATCCTGGAAGTGATGGGCCGTCATGCCGGCTGGATCGCCGCTGCCGCGGGCCTGGCAGGCGAAGGTGCCGACGCGCCACCGCACGTGATCCTGTTCCCCGAGAACGTGTTCGACGAAGCGGCATTCCTGGCCAAGGTCAAGGCGACGGTGCAGCGAGTGGGCTGGTGCACCGTAGTGGCCTCCGAGGGCATCCGCAATGCGGCCGGGCAGTTCCTGGCCGAGGCCGGTACGCGTGACGCGTTCGGTCACAGCCAGCTCGGCGGTGTCGCTCCCGTGCTGGCCGCACTGGTCAAAGAAAAGCTCGGTTACAAATATCACTGGGCGCTGCCGGACTACCTGCAACGTTCGGCCCGCCATCTGGCCTCCAAGACCGACGCCGAACAGGCCTATGCGGTCGGCAAGGCCGCAGTGGACTACGCGCTGGCCGGCAAGAACGCGGTGATGCCGGTGATCGTGCGCTCCAGCGACGCACCGTATCGCTGGAAGATCGAGCCGGCGCCGCTGAGCAAGATCGCCAATCACGAGAAGAAAATGCCGCGAAATTTCATGACCCGCGATGGCTTCGGCATTACCGCCGCCGCGCGCCGCTACCTTGCGCCGCTGATCCAGGGCGAACTGCCGCCGCCGTACGGCAAGGATGGCTTGCCGCGCTATGCCACCCTGCAAAACACGATGGTGGCGAAGAAGTTACCGGCGTTCGAGATCTAAAGCATTGGGAAACGGGTAGCGGGGCGCCTGGATACGCATCGAGACTGGTTAAAAGCAACACGAACGCAGCCTGTTTGAAACCGGCCATAAGCGACGAACTTGTGCCCCGCTACCTCTCTCATCGTCAGCTTAACGCCCAAAAACGTTTTCATGACCGGCAGCAAAATCGCTCCTGGCATACCCCTTTTCGTACGACTTCGCGTTCAGGCGCACATTTCTACGATGACGCTGCCTGTCGCCAATCTTTCGGGGCGACGAATGTGGAGGTCTGCCATGAACACCATCCAGCGCCTGCTTGTTGCTACTGCCATGCTGTTTGCCGCAGGTGCCGCCGTCGCAGCACCGCAGGATCATCGCGATCACGATCGCGGACGGCAGGGCTACGACCATCGTGACGATCGCCATGACAATCGTCACTACGACCATCGCGGCGATGACCGCCATTACGACCGTCGCTACGATCATCGCTACGACAATCACCGCGGTTACTACGGCGGTTATTACCGGCACGATTACTACCGTCCGGCGCCGCGCTACTACCGGCCTGCGCCGTACTACGGCGGTCACTGGGTCCGCGGCCACCGCTATGGCGGCCCGCGCTACTACGTTGACAACTGGAACTACTACCACCTGCGCCAACCGCCTTATGGCTACCGCTGGGTGCGCGCCGACGACGACTTCCTGCTGGTCGCGATCGCTACCGGCGTGATTCTGGACATCGCCACGCAGTGATCTCGCTGGCCATCGTTCCTGATGGAAAGCGGCGCCATGTGCGCCGCTTTTTTTGCCATGCGTTGCGCCGCACAACACTTCTGGGCGCTGCGTCTGCCTATACTCCGGCTGAACCGTCCCGTCCGGGGCGGCACACAACACGAGTGGGAGGCTCCGATGCTGCAGCAGTATGGCTTGTGGATCGTGCTGGCGTGTGCGGTGGTTGCGATCTTGTATGGTGCGTTATCCGTGCGCTGGATTCTGGCCAAGTCGCCAGGTAATGAGCGCATGCAGGAGATCGCCGCGGCGATCCAGGAAGGTGCCCGCGCTTACCTCAATCGTCAGTACGCCACCATCGGCGGCGTCGGTGTCGTGCTCTTCCTCATCATCGGTTTCGCCCTGGACTGGGGCACGGCCATCGGGTTTGCGGTGGGTGCGATCCTGTCGGGAGCGACCGGCTATATCGGCATGAATGTCTCGGTCCGCGCCAACGTGCGCACCGCCGAGGCGGCACGCGGCGGTCTGGCCGCCGCCCTCAACGTCGCTTTTCGCGGCGGCGCGATCACCGGCATGCTGGTGGTCGGCCTGGGCTTGCTGGGTGTGGCCGGCTACTACGCCGTGCTGCGTCATCTGGGCTATGAAGGTATGCACGCGCTGCACGCACTGGTCGGCCTGGCCTTCGGTGCCTCGCTGATCTCGATCTTCGCCCGCCTGGGCGGTGGCATTTTCACCAAGGGTGCCGACGTCGGCGCCGATCTGGTCGGCAAGGTGGAAGCGGGCATTCCGGAGGACGATCCGCGTAATCCGGCGGTGATCGCAGACAACGTGGGCGACAATGTGGGCGATTGCGCCGGCATGGCGGCCGACTTGTTCGAAACGTACGCGGTGACCTTGATCGCCACCATGTTGCTGGGCGGCGTATTGGCCGAACAGACCGGCGAATGGGGCGTGATGTATCCGCTGCTGCTGGGCGGAGCTTCGATCATCGCCTCGGTGATCGGCACGTTCTTCGTCAAGGCGCGCGGGCCGAAGATCATGAACGCGCTGTACGCAGGCGTGGCGGTGTCGGCGATCCTGGCGGCGATCGCGTTCTGGCCGATCACTTCGCAACTGATGAGCCAGTCGTCCTATGGCGTGGGCCATCTTTACGGCTGCGGCCTGATCGGCCTGGTGCTGACCGGTGCGATGGTGGTGATCACCGAGTACTACACCGCAACGGAATACGGCCCGGTGCGCCATGTCGCGCAGTCGTCCACCACCGGCCACGCGACCAACATCATCGCCGGCATCGGCGTGTCGATGAAATCGACCGCGCTACCGGTGCTTGCGGTGTGCGCGGCCATCTGGGGTTCATATACGTTGGCCGGTTTGTACGGCATTGCCATCGCCGCGACCGCGATGCTGAGCATGACCGGCATGGTGGTAGCGCTGGATGCCTATGGCCCGATCACCGACAACGCCGGCGGCATCGCCGAGATGGCCGAGCTTCCGGCCGAAGTGCGCGGTGTCACCGATCCGCTCGACGCGGTCGGCAACACCACCAAGGCGGTGACCAAGGGTTATGCGATCGGTTCGGCGGGATTGGCCGCACTGGTGCTGTTTGCCGACTACACGCATAACCTGACCCAGCACCTCAACGTCGCCGACTTCCGCTTCGACCTGTCGAACCACTACGTGATCATCGGCCTGCTGATCGGTGGCCTGATCCCGTACCTGTTCGGGGCGATGGCGATGGAAGCGGTCGGCCGCGCAGCCGGTTCGGTGGTCGAAGAGGTTCGCCGTCAGTTCCGCGAAATCGGCGGCATCATGGAAGGAACGACCAAGCCCGACTACTCGCGCGCGGTGGATATGCTCACCCGCTCGGCGATCAAGGAAATGCTGGTGCCTTCGCTGCTGCCGGTGCTGGTGCCCGTCGTGGTGGTATTCGGCTTCAAATGGCTGGGCGGCGCCGAGGCCGGCGCGCAAGCCCTGGGCGGCGTGCTGATCGGCACCATCGTCACCGGCCTGTTCGTGGCCATTTCGATGACCACCGGCGGTGGCGCCTGGGACAACGCCAAGAAGTACATCGAAGACGGCCATCATGGCGGCAAGGGTTCGGATGCGCACAAGGCCGCCGTTACGGGCGATACCGTCGGCGATCCCTATAAGGACACCGCGGGCCCGGCGGTGAACCCACTGATCAAAATCATCAACATCGTCGCCCTGCTGCTGATCCCACTGCTGTAAGCGGGCGGCTGCCATCGACTGTTCATAAGCCCCGGTCCGCCGGGGCTTTTTCTTTTTTGCGCTTAGGACATAATGCGCCCCGCGTCCTTACTGGAGTTTTTGGCGCGCAACACCCCGCAGCGTCCCTCGCGGCGGCAAGGATGCCGGCAATGCACGTCATGCCTGGCTTTACAGGTTTTCTTATGCATTGGTGAGGCGATCTATGTTCACGACGATCCGTCAATGGTTGCGGCAGCAAGTGGCCATGGTCGACCGCGCGGAGGTAGCTAGCGCGATCGATCAGGACGGCCGACTGCAAGGCAGCTACATGTTCATGAGCGCGATGGCGTCGGGCATCGCCACGATCGGCCTGCTGTGCAACTCGGTCTCGGTAATCATCGGCGCGATGCTGGTTTCGCCGCTGATGGGGCCGATCGTGCGCCTGGGACTGGGGCTGGCGACGCTGGACCTGTCCCGCGTGTTTCGCGCACTGGGCACCCTGGTCGCCGGCATGGCGCTGGCCCTGGCGGTGGCGATCCTGACCGTCTGGTTGTCGCCGCTGCGTACACCTACGCCGGAGATCCTCGCGCGCACCACACCCAACCTGTTCGACATGATCGCAGCGACGCTATCGGGCCTGGCAGGCGCCTACGCAATGATCCGCAATCGCGGTGGCGCGATTGTCGGCGTGGCCATCGCCACCGCGCTGATGCCCCCCATGGCGGTGGTCGGCTTCGGCATCGCCATAGCGCAGTGGAGCATCGCCAAGGGCGCCTTGCTGTTGTTTACCACCAACCTGGTCACCATCGCACTCAGCGCGACCTTGCTG
>NZ_DATCRY010000015.1:0-7257 GCF_036568765.1 Dyella sp.
ATCGGCATCCAGAAGATCAGGTAAGCGTCCTTATCTGCGAGCAACTGGTCGATCAAAGGCCGCAGCAGCTTGACGAAGACCGCCAGGCAACCGCTTTCGATCGCCATGCCGACCAGCGAGATGGCGCCGATCGCACGATACGGCTTGAGATACGTCAATAGCCGCTTATAGGTCTGCCAGGAGTCGCTGCCCCAGACCGATCCGGACTTCCTGCTCACTTGGAGCCATCCGGATCGGTCGGCGTCGTGGCGATCGACAACTTGGTAAAGCCCAATTGGCCAAGCGCGTCCATCGCTATCACCACATTCTGGTGGGGCGTCATCGCGTCGGCGCGGATGGTGACTTGGCGGTCGCGATCGTCGCCGGCCACCTGTGCGATCGCCTGCTTGAGCGGCCCAATGCCTTCGCCATGCACCTCATCGCTGCCGACAAAGAAATGCCCGTCGCGATCCACCACCACCGTAACCGCTGGCGCCTGCATATCGCGCTCTTGCGCACTCGCCTTGGGCAAGGTGACCTCCATCCGTGTGTGCTGGATGAAGGTAGTGGTCAACACGAAGAACATCAGCAGGGTCAGCAGCACGTCGATCAACGAAATGACGTTGATCTCGAAGTCGTCCTGCCGGCGGTCGTTGCCGATACGCATGCCGGGTCAGCCCGCACTGGATTCGGTGTTGACCGCGCTACGACGTGCGCGCGTTGCAGGGACACCGACAGGTGTCAGCTCGTCGAGCAGCGCTGTGGCCTGCTTTTCCATTTCCACCACGTAGCCGGAAACCTTGGAACGGAAATAACGGTGCAATACATAAGCGGGAATCGCCACCACAAGGCCGGTCGCGGTGCAGATCAGCGCCTCGCCGATGCCGCCCGCCATCTTCATCGGATCGCCGACACCACCGCGCATGACTTCCATAAACATGCGAATCAGACCGACGACGGTACCGAGCAAGCCGAGCAGCGGGCCAATCAGGGCGATGGTACCCAGCGTATTGAGATAGCGCTCCATGCCGTGCACGACATGACGACCGGTATCTTCGATGCGCTCCTTGATGAGTTCGCGGGGACGATTGCGTACAGCTACCGCCGACGCCAGAAGTTCGCCCAGCGGCGATCCACTCGCCAGCGTCTGCAGATGCGCCGGGTCGAGCTGGCCGCTGCGAGCCCAGTTGCGCACCTCGTCACCCAATCCTGGGGGCAGTACCGCAGAGCGACGCAGGGTCCAGCAACGCTCCAGCACGATCGCCAGCGCGATCGCCGAACAGATCAGGATGGGCAACATCGCCCAGCCGCCAGCCATCAGGATATCCAGCACGACCCCTGCGCTCCGTAAACGTTAACGAAGCGCGAATCATAGCAGCGCCGCCGGGCGATTCCGTGCAATCGCGCCGATTCCTGCACGAGCAGTCTACTCGCGCCAGATATGGCGGTTAATCTGACGCCAGCGTGCCCCGACCCTGGGCGCGGCATCGGCGGGGAAATCGATGCGCAAAGCGCCTGTGTCTGAGGTATTCAGCCATGGCACGCGGGCGGCGTCATAACGCGCGATAACTTGCGGATGCGGATGACCGAAACGATTGCGCCATCCAGCCGAAATCACCGCCAGGGAAGGCCTCAGCCCGGCGATAAATCGTTCGCCGGAGGAACTCCGGCTGCCATGATGAGGCACCAACAGCACGGTCGGCTGCTGGAATGCATGCCGGTCGAGCAACTGCGTCTCGACCCTCGACGAGATATCCCCACTTAGCAGTAGCGAGCCGTGCCGCCCCTCGACCAGCAGCACACACGAGCGATCGTTGCTCGGAACCTTCGCGTCAGACAGCGGATGAATTACCACGAAACGAACGTTGTTCCAGGTCCACTGCTCACCGGCCGCGCAGAGCTCGGTATCCGACAACCGCTCGGGCTCTCCGGTGCTGATCGTGGCTCTCGGAAATGCCCGGCGCACCGCTTGGGCGCCGCCGGCATGGTCGCTGTCGGCATGGCTGACAATGATGCGATCGGGTGCCCGCCACCCCAGGGCATGCAGCGAAGGCACGACCACGGCATCGCCCATATTGAATCCCGTCGGATCGCCCGGCCCGGTGTCGTAGATCAGCACATGGTCGGCCGTGCGCAACAACACCGCCAAGCCCTGCCCCACATCGAGCACCCATGCTTCGAACGCGCCGGATTCCGGTCGCGGCGCCGTCGGCAACCATAGCGGCAAGAACAACACCAGGCTCCAGCCACGCCCAGGCACCCCGCGTGGCGCGAATAGCCACAAGCCACCCAGCAAAGACAGCAGCAAGGCGAGCGGCTGTGCGGCAGGCAGGTAAGCCCTAGCACCGGGCAACTGTGCCCACTGCTCGAACACCCACCATTGTCCGTGCATGAGCCAGCCCAAGGTCCACAGTATCGGCCCGGCCACCAGTGGGCACGCTGCCAAAAGCACCATCGCGAGCAATGCGCCCGGCACCACGACAAAGCTGATCAGCGGAATGGCCAGCATGTTGGAGAACGCGCCAATCAGCGAGACCTCACCGAAAAACCAGCCGACCAAGGGCAACAGCAGTATGGCCATCGCCAATTGGGTGCGCCAAAGACCGCGAATGAAACCGCGCAAGCCACGCTGTTCCGGCTCGAGCCAGCACATCAGCAACGTCACCCCGGCAAACGAAAGCCAGAACCCGGCGCTCAAGGTCGCTAAAGGATCGAGCAAAAGCATGGCCGACAAGGCCAATGCCAGCGATGTCGCGCCGTCGAGTTTACGCCGTACGCAACGAGCTCGCGCGAGCAAGGCAATCATCAGCAAGGTACGCAGCGTGGCCAGCCCTAGCCCCGCCATCGCCCCGTAGCCCGCGGCAACGAGCAGAGCCAAAACGGCTTGCGCGTGTGGGCGTGGCACGCGCAACGCCAACCCTGGCCATAACAGATAAAGCAAGCGGGCCAGCCAAACGCCACCGATCGCGGCAACACCGACATGAAAGCCGGAAATAGCGATCAGGTGCGGAATGCCATTGGCGCGCGCGACTTCCCAATCATGCTGGTCGAGGCCACGGGTGTCGCCGATCGCGAACGCCTGCAGCGAGGCCGCATCGCGGCGATCGCGGACACGCGCCGCAATGCCATCGGCCAGCGCCTGGCGCCATCCGTCGATGCAGACAGGTGCCTCGTTCAGCATGGCATTGAGCGGATGCTCGCGCACATAGCCGACGGCAACGATGCGGTGTGCAAGCGCCGTGCGTTCGTTATCCGCACCGCCTGGATTGGCCAGCCCGCGTGGACGCTTCAGGCGCAACACCAGGCGCCAGCGCGAGCAAGGCGGCACTTCCTGGCGCGCGCCATGCCACGACAAACGCAACCGGCCGCGCAAAGGAAGCCGATGTCCCGCCAGTTGCGCTTCTTCGGCATGCAATACAAAACGCAGCATGCCTGGCTGCCGTACCACCAGTCCCTCGATACGACCGACGACCACCAGATCCTTGCCATGCAACTCATCCGGCAGGCGCGCTTCCATCGCCGCGGCACCGTGCAAGGTAGCCCAGGCAAAACCGCCGACCAAAGCCGCGAACGGACGCCAACCGCGCCAACGCCAGGCCAACGGGAGGACCAATAAAAACGCGACAACCGCCAACCAACGCGGCCATAGCTCCGGCAAAACGGCAACGGCCAACACACCACCGAGCATGCTTAAGCTGAGCGGTACCGCGCCGGCGTAACGCGACAAATCGGGCATCGTCCAAGCATGCCCCTGACCCGCGTCGAGCGCGCCCCGTCGATGACCGAAAGTAGTGTAGGCCCTCCGGCCGCGCGATCAGGCGGAAACGCGCTCAGCCAGACGACCGTTATGCAATTCCAGCGTTCGATCCATGCGAGCTGCCAGACGGCTGTCGTGTGTCACCAGGATAAAACTGGTGCCGATCTCGCGATTGAGTTCGAGCATCAATTCATATACCTGTGCCGCATTGGCTTCGTCCAGGTTGCCGGTCGGCTCGTCGCCGAGCACGCAGGCCGGGCGGGTCACCAGCGCACGCGCTACTGCGCAACGCTGGCGCTCGCCACCGGAAAGCTCGGCGGGCTTGTGCTCGATGCGCTTGCTCAATCCAACCCGGTCGAGCAGGCGCCGCGCATCTTCCGTAGCCTGGGCTATCGACACGCCGCGGATCAACAGTGGCATGCAGACATTTTCCAGCGCGGTGAATTCCGGTAGCAGATGATGGAACTGGTAGATGAAACCCAACGAGCGGTTACGCACCCGGCCACGCTCTGCGTCGGAAAGCTTGGAAAGCGTGCGGCCTTCCACTTCCACTTCGCCAGCGGTCAAGGTATCCAGGCCGCCGATGATGTGCAGCAACGTACTCTTGCCCGAACCCGAGGCGCCGACAATGGCGAGTGTCTCGCCACGATGCAGATCGAAACTGACATCGCTCAATACTTCGGTGTTTAAACCGCCTTCCTCGTAGGTCTTGGCGATGTGGCGGGCGCGCAACACGACCGCCCGGCTGTTCGTCTCGTTCATGGCATCACTCATAACGCAGCGCCTGCGCCGGCTGCGTGCGCGAAGCGCGCCACGCGGGATAAAGGGTCGCCAGCAGCGAGAAGGCGAAGGTGATCAAGGTGACCCAGCCCACGTCCGACGCCTGCAACTGGCTCGGCACCTCGCTGATGTAATAGACGTCCGGCGACAGGAAGGTCACGCCGAAGGTGTGTTCGATCCACTTGACGATCGCCGGCAGGCGCCAGGACAGCAGAGACCCCAGACCGACACCCGCACCGATGCCGACAAAGCCAACGAGCACGCCCTGCACCATGAACGTACCCATGATGCTCAACGGCGTGGAACCCAGCGTGCGCAGGATGGCGATATCGGCCTGCTTGTCGGTCACCAGCATCATCAGCATCGAAATCAAGTTGATTACCGCCACCAGGATGATCAACGACAGGATAATGAACATGACCTTCTTCTCCATCGAGATCGCGGAGAAGAAGTTCGCATGGCTATCCATCCAGGTTTCGACGCGATAGGTCTGCCCCAATGCATCGGCCAGCTCGCGTGCCACCGGACGAGCGTTGAACAGGTCGTCGAGCTTCAGGCGAATGCCATTGGGGCCATCCAGGTCGTTGATGCGCTCCGCATCGGCCATGTTGACCATGGCCAGGCCTGCATCGAATTCCTGCATGCCCAACTCGAATATGCCGCTGACCTTGAAGGCTCGCGTGCGCGGTACCGTGCCCATTGGGGTGCCACGGAATTCGGGCACTACCATCGTCACCGTATCGCCGACATTGACGCCCAATTGCAAGGCCAGTTCCTTGCCCAACACGATATTCCAGCTCTTCGGCTCCAGGCTGCCCAGTGCGCCCTCGACCATATGCTTGTCGATATCGGAAACCTTCGGCTCCTGGTCGGGCTCGATGCCGCGTACCACCGCGCCGCTGGAGCGCCGGCCGAGCAGCATGGCCTGGGCCTCGACATACGGTGCCGCACCGCGCACATGTTTATTGGCCTCGGCCACCTGCACGGCTTTTTGCCAATCGTGCACGTTCTCGCCCGGCAACCCGGCCACAGTCGCGTGGGAGATGGCACCGAGAATGCGCGAACGCAGCTCGCTGTCGAAGCCGTTCATCACCGACAGCACAGTGATCAGCGCGGTCACGCTGATGGCAATACAGGTAATCGAGACAGCCGAAATAAACGAGATGAACTGATTACGTCGTTTGGCGCGCGTGTAACGCAGGCCGATAAAAAGCTCGAGCGGTCGGAACATGGGCGGGTCGCTTTATGGAGTTCTTCTATGGGCTCGCCGCCCAACGGTACGCATTGTCGGTCATAGTGGCTGTTAACGCTATTTGCAGGACTGCGGGAGCGACTTCCGGAAACCGCTAAAACCTGGCCACCTTGTGGGAACGGCTTCAGCCGCGACCATGCGGCGTGCGGCCATCCTGGTCGCGGCTGAAGCCGTTCCTACAAGATCGCTAAAGCTCGGGCTAAGACCGCGCCACAACCGCTAAAGTGCCCTAACGGGGTGTATCCGGCAAGAATTTACACCGTACCGCCCGGATCGCCGGGCGATAACCGTCCCAGGCGCATCCGCAGTTGGCGGCGCGTGTTGGCGTCGCTGTTGTCGCCCGCCAGCCATAGCGTCAGCGGCCGCTGCGATGCCATTCGGACGGTCAGCAGCACCTGAGAACCAAGAATCCGAAAGCTTTTCAGAGTGGCAACGCACTCCTCGCTGGCGGCTGTATCCAACAACCAATCGCCGTCAGCGGTCCATTGGACCCGCTTGACCGCACATGCGGGCGGGGACCTCCATTGCCGCCAAGCCAGGCTCAGCGCTACGGTCGCTACGCCTAACCGTAGCAGCCAGGGCAAGACAGGCGTCGCCATAGCCAGACCTACCGTGCCTGCACCCGCCAGCGCCAACCCAGCGGGCACTCTCGACGGGCGATAGTCAAAGCGAATGCCGGGCCCGTATGACATCGATGATGTGCTGCCAATCGGTGCGCTCGGGCCGGGCATGACCCATGACCCAATCCCATAGATCCGGGTCCTGTACGTCGAGCAGTTCGTCGAAGGCTTGCCGGGTGGCTTCGTCGGCGTGTGGAAAATCCTGCTCGAGCCATCCGCCGAACAAGGCATCGAGCTCGCGTGTACCGCGGCGAGTACGCCAGCGCAGGCGCTTGATGCGGGCTTCGTCCATAGCGATTCCCAGAGGCAATCATCCTCGCCTATTTAGCGGCAAGGAAAAGCCGGCGGGCAGCGGCGCCCGCCGGCCGGCAGCGTCAGGCGGCGCGGCGCTCGACGATCAGCTTCTTGATCTCGGCGATCGCCTTGGCTGGGTTCAAGCCCTTCGGGCAGGTCCGCGCGCAGTTCATGATGGTGTGGCAGCGGTAAAGCTTGAACGGATCTTCCAGATCGTCCAGGCGTGCACCGGTATCCTCGTCACGGCTATCGACGATCCAGCGGTAGGCCTGCAGCAGGATGGCCGGTCCCAGGTACTTGTCGCCGTTCCACCAGTAGCTCGGGCAGCTCGTCGAGCAGCAGGCGCACAGGATGCACTCGTACAAGCCGTCGAGCTTCTTGCGATCCTCCGGCGACTGCAGGCGTTCCTTGTCGGCCGGCGCCGGGCTCTGCGTACGCAACCAAGGCTTGATCGAGGCGAATTGTGCGTAGAAATGCGTGAGGTCCGGCACCAGGTCCTTCACCACCGGCATATGCGGCAGCGGATAGATCTTGACATCGCCCGACGCGCAATCTTCGATCGCGCGGGTACAGGC
>NZ_DATCRY010000016.1:0-11208 GCF_036568765.1 Dyella sp.
GTGGGAACGTGGCAAACCCTACCCGCCACTGGCGACCATCCAGATCGCCTCGCTGCTGCGCCAGCACGGCCACGAAGTTTCGTTGTTCGATGCGATGCTGGCCGATGGGGTGGAAGATTATGGACCGGCCTTTCGGGCCGCCGCGCCGCAGCTGGTGGTCTTCTACGAAGACAATTTCAATTACCTGACCAAGATGTGCCTGAGCCGCATGCGCGACGCGGCCTGCCAGATGGTCGCCGAAGCGCACGCCGCCGGCGCGCGGGTGATTGTGGCCGGTTCGGACGCGTCCGATCATCCCGAGGCTTTCCTGGCCGCTGGCGCCGACGCGGTATTGGTCGGCGAGGGCATTGCCGCACTACTCGAGCTGATCGGTCGGCTCGAACAGGACTGCTCGATCGATCGTGCCGACTGGTTGTCCGGCATCGTCGGCGTGGCCGGCACGGTCGGCGGGCAGACCCAGCTCACGCGTATCGGGGTGCAACCGCCGGATACACGCGTGGTCGGCCACCCGGCTTGGGATCTGATCGATATCGAGCGCTATCGCGCGATGTGGATGGCACGCCACGGCTACTTCAGCCTCAACATGGCCGCTTCGCGCGGCTGCCCGTTCCGTTGCAACTGGTGCGCCAAACCGATCTGGGGCAATCACTACAAGCAACGCACCGCGCAGGATGTAGCCGCGGAGATGAGCTATCTGAAGCACACGTTCCGCCCCGACCACATCTGGATGGCCGACGATATCTTCGGCTTCCACGTCGACTGGGTCACTGAGTTCGCCGATCATTTGCACGAGAGCGATGGCTCGGTGCCCTTCACCATCCAGACGCGCGCCGACCTGTCGAGCGAGCGCATGGTGGCCGCCCTGGCGCGTGCCGGCTGTGCGGAGGCATGGATCGGCGCCGAGAGCGGCAGCCAGCGCGTGCTCGACAGCATGACCAAAGGCACCAAGGTGGCCGAGCTGATCGCTGCGCGCGAACGTTTCGGCGAACACGGTGTCCGGGTCGGCTTCTTCGTGCAGTTGGGTTATCTAGGCGAGCAGTTGCCCGATCTGCTCGCAACGCGTGAGCTGATCGCGCAGGCCGCGCCGGACGATATCGGCGTTAGCGTGTCTTATCCGCTACCGGGCACGAAGTTCTACGAACAGGTCAAAGCGCAGTTGGGCGAGAAGACCAATTGGCGCGATAGCGACGATCTGGCCATGATGTTCCGTGGCGCCTACGATTCGGAGTTCTACCGGGACATACGCGATCTGCTGCATGAGCAAGTCACGCTGCAGCAATCGCGCACGACACGTTCGGCCGCCGAGCAGGCACAGGCCGAAGCCGATCTGAACATGCGCTGGGAAGATCTGCTCGCGCGCGAACAGGCCCACCGCTCGGCCGATGCCACACCTTCACCTCTACAGGTTCCTTCGCGCCATGCTGCCACCGCTCAAGGTCATTAAGCGCGGCTTGCGCCGCACCACCGAGGCACTGGCGGCGGAGCTGGCTCTTGCGCGCCCGGGTAGCGACACACCGCCGTGGAGCGACCTCGAATGGAGGCTGGCGGCGGCAGCGACCGCCGCGCATGGCATCGCGCCGCTGCTCAGCCGCGATTCCACCTGGCAGCACGCGACATGGCAGCGCTTTCTTGCCGAACAACGCGCGCACGTCGAGGATCGTTACCGGCGCATTGCCGATCTGCTCGAACGCATCGACACCCTGGCGCGTACCGCCAACATCGCTATCGTGCCGCTGAAGGGTTCTGCCCTGCATGCGCTGGGCTTGTATGCGCCGGGCGAACGGCCGATGGCCGACATCGATTTGCTGGTGCGTCCGGAAGATGTCGACCGGGCAGGTGACGTGCTGCAGAAGCTCGGCTATGCCGAGTCGTTCCGGCAATGGAAACATCGCGTATTCAAACCGGAGACCGGGCAACCGATTCCCTGCCTGGGCGAGCACCGCGATACGCCGGTCAATATCGAATTGCATACGCGCATCCTGGAGCGCCTGCCGGTCGCCAGTGCCGATGTTACGGCACAGGTGTTTCCTCGCGATCCGCAGCCAGGCCTGAATCCCTACCCTTCCCATGGCGCGCTGATGAGCCATCTGCTGCTGCATGCGGCGGGGAATATCTGTACGCGCAGTGCGCGCCTGATGCACTTGAACGATATCTCGCTACTTGCCACACGCATGGCCGCCTCCGATTGGGATCTGTTGTGGAGCGGCCAGAGGCCCTGGTGGGCATTTGCGCCGCTGCAGCTGGTGGCCCGCTATTACCGCAACGCCATACCTGCCGCCGTGCTCCGTCGGGCGGCGCGCGATTGTCCGCCGTTATTGCGGGCGGCGATGCGTCGCCAGACGTTGACGCGAGTGTCCTGCTCGGAACTGTGGCTACATCCGTTGGCTGGGCTGGAATGGTCGCGCTCGGCGGGCGACATCATTCGTTATATGAGGAATCGGCTGCGACCGTCGCAAGAGGCCAAGCAGGAACGGGCCGATATGTTGCGCACGCAATTGTGGTTGCAAGGCCAAAGCTGGGTGCGGCAGTCGCACGTGCGGCGCGCCGTGACGTGGCTGACTCGACCGGTGCCGCGGATGGACACGATGTATGTGGTACGGGCGGCGTTAGGGAGTAAGGCGTTGTCGCCCTGAGGAAGGAGTTCTCGTGCGTGCGGGGTTGCCCCTCACCCCACGCCCCCAACTACGCTGGCGGGCTGGTTACGCAAGTGCGAAAAAAGAAGGCTCGCCTGAGTGTGCTCCCTCTTCCCCATGGGTGAGGGGAAGCCCTTCACGCCACCGCTTGTCGCCGCTTTCGTCGCGTGCACACCAGATGCAAATACAGCGCCTCAAACATCGCTGCCGTATGATCCGCATCCTCGAGCATCGCGCGACGCTGCGCCTGCCATGCCAGTCGAAGACGCAGATCTTCGTCCTTCAGCACACGACGCATCGCCGTGGCCAACGCTGCCCAATCGCCAACCGGGACTGCCAGCGCTGCCGTCGGCGACCACTCGGCAATATGCCCCACTGCCGTACCCACCGTAGGCACACCGGCAACGGCCGCCTCCAGCAGGACCAGCGGACCGGCTTCATGCCGTGACGACATCACCAGCAAATCGGCAGCCTCCACGACAGACCGCAACTCTTGCTGCGTCTTGAACCCGAGAAAGCGTACGTTCGCGTCCAGACCGAGATCGTGCGCGCACTGCTGGATCTTGCCCTGCAAGGTATCCACACCGACGATATCCATCCGCACATCGATGCCGCTTTCGACGACGGCAGCCAACGCGCGCAATAGGGTCGCCTGATCCTTGACCCGGTTGAGACTGGCCACGTGTACCAGGTGCGCTGCCGTCCCGGCGCGGCGACGCGGCGCCAACGGCGGCCAGGCACGCAGATCGACACCGAGCGGCACCCGGCGGGCCTTGATACCCAGCGCGTGCAACGCATCGACGATCGGCGCGCTGGCTGCGGTGACTGCATCGGCCAGGCGCAGCACGACCGCTTCGCGCGAGCGCGCCCACACAGTTCGCCGCCCGCCATAGCCGATATCATGCAAGGCAACCAGTTCGCCGCCAGCGATGTGCACAACGCTCGGCAGGCGCAACCACATTGCCGCGGCTATCGCGACCAGGCTGCAATGGCCCGAAAAGATCGCGTGCACCAGATCGAACGGCGCACGCCGGTGCTCGGTGCGAATCGCCGCGATCGCACGCAAGCGCTGCCAGCCGTCGCCGATGTTGTGCACCGTGGCGCCGACCAGTTCCCAGCGTCCGGGCTGCGCCTCCTGGCGCAGCGCAAATACGTGGACTTCGTGCACACGCGCCAGGCGCGCAATCAGGCTCAGGAACACCGGAATGACACGGTATTCGCCACTGCGATCCACACCGCCAGGCACGACCAATGCGATCTTCACCCCACCCTCCGCCTGCGGTGTTCGAGCACGTGCGCATAAGCATCGGCCCAGAGGCGGCCTACCGCCGCGAACGACAGGTGGGCGTCGAAATGCGCACGCACCTGCGATACGGAGGGACGTATCGTAGCCACCGAGACCAATGCATCGGCCAGGCGCGCAGCATCGCCGCATGGAAACAGTTGTCCGACGCGGCCACCGTCGGTGAGCGCGCGAAACGACGGGATGTCGCTGAGCACCGTCGGCACGCCGCAGGCCAGCGCCTCCATCGCGGCGTAACCGCAGCTTTCGCCCAGGCTGGCCGCCAGGAACAGATCCGCTGCCTGCAGCAGCGTTTCGATGTCGGCATGCGGTACCTTGCCCAGGAGTTGTACGCGCCCCTGCAGGCGCGCATCGCCATCGATGCGCCGCTGTACCGCATCTCGCAGCGGTGCCCGGCCGAATGCGCAATACAGACGTAGCCCAGGCAAACGTTCTACTGCCCGTGCCACGCCTTCGAGCGCGGTCATCGGATCCTTGCCGGACGTCAGGTGGCCGACCCAGAGCACGCAGGGGTCGCCATAAAGGCCAGTCCGCTCACGTGCCTGCATGCGCGAGCCTGGAGAAAACCGGTTGCTCGACTCGGGAATGGCAAACACCGGTAGCAAAGCTCCGAATAAACCGGCGTCCAGCCATGGTTGGGCCTGTGCCGCGGCGGTGAAAGCTACGCCCGCGGCAGCGGTGTACCAGCGTCGTGCCTGCAGGCGACGCCACCAGGGCGGAACACGATCGGCATGATCTTGCAGAATCTGCGGCAGGCCCGGTCGGCGCTGGCCGATAGCAAAAGCTTCGTCGGCAAAGCCCAGGCTATGCGCATGCACCACGTCGACATCCAGTTCGTCCAGACACGCCGAGTAGCGCAATGCCCGGCTCGCCGGCGCGGTATCCGTGCCGATGTCGATGAAACGATAATCGATGCCGTTGCGAACGATGCGTTCGGTGCGCGTGGACGCCTGGATCACCGTTACCCGCACATCCGCGCTGGCTACCGCTTCGGCAATGTCCGCCAGCGAATGCCATTCCTCGACGATCCGGGCATGCGATACCTCCGCCGGTACCGGCAGGAAGTTGATCTGAGCGACACGCACCGGAGGCATGGACGCTAAAGGCTCTGCGCTTGCGGCATGCGCAGGCGTACCAACCGGTTGGCCAGGTTCAGTTCCCACGGCCGATGGTAGTAGCGCGTGCTGTAGCGCCAGCTTGCGATGGTGGAGAGGCCGCGCTTGACCCAACGCGGCGAGCGCAGATCCTGGACGGTCGGATAGCGGTAGCGCAGCACAGTGGAGAAATCGTGGATGCGCTGACGTAGCTTGTCGGTCAGCCAGGGAGCGTCCATGTGGCAGGCATAATCGACCCAGCGCTTTTCGGTCCACTCTTCCGGTGTCGTGGGAAAGACCACCGGCTCGCCGTTGACATCGAACAGAGGGGCCTGTTGGCGCTTTTTGCGATCTTTCTCGTGACGGCTGTTCTCCGGTAACGGCGTATACACGTAGATCACCACTTCCGACGCCGGATTGATCTGCTTGAGCTCGCGGATGAATTCGAAGGTCTGCTCGGTTTCTTCCTCGGTGTTCACCGGCGGTGCCATCATGAAGGACAGCTCCGGAATCACGCCATGGCGCCGGCACAGCTCGACGGCTTCCACCGTCTGGTCGGGGCGGGTGCCCTTGCGGATCTCCTTGAGCATGGCGCCGCTCGGCGACTCGGCGCCGATATAGGCCATGCGCAAGCGGCTCTTGCGGATCAGCTTCCAGGTGCTTTCCGATAGCTTGAGCAACGCGTCGGAGCGTGCAAAGCACCACCAGGGCATTTCCAGCTTCGCCATCACTTCGAGCAGGGGAATCATGTCCTGCTCGCGATCGAAGAAATTGTTGTCGTAGAAGTGAATCGAATCGGCGCCGAGCTCATATTTGAGATAGCTCAGTTCGCGCTCCAGTCGCGCCGCGGTGGGTAGTGCGGTGGCCCCACCGAACATGGCCGCCACGCCGCAGAAGGTGCAGCGGAAGCGGCAACCCAGGGCCGCCTGATGCGACGCTGTACGGCGACCGAGAAAGCTGCGCTTGAGGTAGGCGCGCGGATCGCCGAGCTTTTCGTAGGGCAGCACCAGCGATGTCTCGCCGCGCGAGAAAGGCCGGTTCGGGTTGTGGACGACCTCGCCGTCGCGGCGCCACGTCAGGCCACCGATCTTGGCCAGATCGTCGGGTGTGGGAGAGCCGTCGGCCAGGACTTGCACCAGCTCGGCCAGGCTATCTTCGCCCTGACCGTGCATGGCGTAATCGACGTAGGGCGCAACCATCGTCGTGTCGCTATGCAAGGTCGGAAAGTAGCCGCCCCAGATGATCGGCAACTGCGGAAAACGCTCACGCACCGCTTGCGACACCGCAATCGCCGGTGCAAGCTGCGGACCGCCCATGACACTGATGCCGATCGCGTCGAAGCGCTCGCGCTCGATCGCCTGCAATGTGGCGGCGACGACATCGCGATCCCGGTTGCCGTCGACGATGCGGCTGCTGCCGTGTCGGTCCAATGTCACGGCGAGGTTCAGCAGCGACAACGGAAAGCGCGCGCTGGACCATGAAGTAATCGGCGGATTGACAAGCAATGTGTTGGGCGAGGCGGTCATATTGCACCTTCGGGTTTCGATAAGCGCCGTAGCCGGAAAACCAGGGCCACCGGCACATCCAGCGCCACGGGATCGAAATGGGCGCCCGTGGGTATATCGGCAGGATCGAGCATCGGTTCGACCACGCGCTCGATCGACAGGCCCAGCGCAACGCAGGCCGCGTGCCAATGGCTGTACAAGTGCGGCGTGTGCTCCACGGCATAGCGGCGACCGTCGGCCTTGAAATCGCGCAGCCAGCCAAGCGCATGGCCGGTGGGATGCACATCGCTGATGAGGATGCTGCCGCCCGGCCGCGTGACGCGGCGCAGTTCGGCCAGTGCGGGTGCAAGTTGCCGTACGTGCCCGATCACCAGACCGCATATCGTCAGATCGACGGCAGCGTCCGGCAACGGCAACTGCGGCAGCTGTCCCTGCTTGAGTTCGACGGCGGCGCGGCCTTGCCAGGACGCGAGTTCCGCGGCGGCGCGTTCGAGCATCGCTGGCGCCAGGTCCACGCCGGTCACGTGCGAGGCACCGCGATGTAGCGCGTGCAGCATGTAGCGTCCGCTGCCGCAACCGGCATCGAGCACCGCCCGACCTTCCAGACGATCGGGTATCAAACCGAGCAGCGCCCGTTCCTCGGCGCGCATGACCGGATTGTGCGCGTGTGCGGGATAGTTCGCCGCCCACAGCGCATACGCGGCGGCGGGTTCGAGAATGGGTGTGACAGACATGATGTGGCTCCGCATCAGCCGTTCGCCGCATGCGCGGCACGGCCGGTGGCACCGGCGTGGCGTTGCAGCGGAACTTCCAGCCCAGGTTCGAGCGCAATCAACGCAGGCTCGGCCAGATAACGCGCCAGCAACTTCGGTCTGCCGTCCAGCGTTGCCGAGACCGCCGGTACGCCAGCCACGGCGAACCACTCGGCAAAGTCCGGATCGGCAATCTGCGGCACGCCATCGCGCACTACCGCACGAATACGACTCCGTTCGATGCCGACCAGGCTGGAGGCTTCGTCGCCGCCACGATCTTCCACGACGATCAGATCCGCAGGCGCGCCGAGGGACAGGCCGCCACGGCCGTGCAAGCGCAGGATGCGCGCCGCGTCCGTCGTCGCCAATCCCAGCAATTGCCTTGGCGTCAGTCCGTAGTCCTGGATACCGGTCAGTTCGTCGAGCAGATCGCGCGCGCCGCTCAGGCGCGAATCGCTGCCGAGCGCCAGGCGCCCAGCGGCATGCAGCCGGCGCGGATCCAGCGTGCGCCCGAGCAAGGCCAGATTGCTTGTCGGACACCACACCACAGCCGCATCGTTGACGATGACGCGATCGATATCGCGCTCGCTCAAGCCCACACCGTGAATCAGCACGCTGTTGGCGGCCAGGCAACCGCGCCGGTCGAGCTGATCGAGCTCGGCCTGCGCCACCGGATCGGTGCCTTCGGCCAGATGGATCATCCACGGCCACGCGACAGGCGTGGCGGCAAAACTTTCCTCGAGCGGCGGCCCATAGCCGGGTCCTGCCACGGCATAACACCAGCCGAACTCGCGCAGCAGCGCTACGGGAAAATCGGCCGCATCCAGGCTGGTATGCCAGGGATCGTGATGCGCCACGAAGGTGGTACCCGCCAACAGGTTCTTCAGCGCGCCGTGGCGCATGCGCAGCGCCTTGGGCAACTGCAAGGCGGCAACGACCGCGGGGTTGTCGAAATGCCGCTGGAAAGCGGCGATCCAGGCGTAGCTGTTCGGAAATGGCTTGTCGCTACGCAATGGCGGTATGCAATTGACTTGGAGGTGATCGTGCGCATTGATCAATCCAGGAAAGACCAGGTGATCGCGTAACTCCACCCGATACGCATGCGAGGCTTGCGTATCGGCGATACGGCCTGCACGCAGCGTCAACGGCGTGCGCGAGATACTCTCGGGCATCACGGCGACCGCGTTGCCGAGGCTGACATCGATACGGGTCCGCAGCGCGTCCACGTGCGGTCAGCGCCGATGCATCACGATCAGAAAGTGGTCGCCCATGTCGCGCAACACCGGTAGCGCGCCGAAGCGATCGTCGAGACGGCCGAGCCGTTCGCACCACTCGCGCTTGCGACGGTAGTAATCCACTAGGTACGGCGGCGGCATGAACAAGCTCAAGGCGCGATAGTTGTGTAGCGAGAAGTGCTCGGCGAAGGGACGGTAGAACTCGCGCGGCAGGTAGTAGTACGTCCAGATCGTGTGACGATTCATGCCCACTGCGGTGGCACCACGCGCGGCGCGTATGCCAGCGCGGCGAAAGCGACCGCGCAGTGCGTAGTGGCCGACCTCCCACGGGCAGATCCGGCCGATCACCGAGAACACCATGCTCCCGCCCGGCCGAAGCAGGCGCGCGCACTCGGCGGCAACTTTCGACAGATCCGGCGCGCAGTTGAGCGGACCGAAGTTGGAATAGATGCCGTCGAACTCGCCATCCAGCTTATCGAGCTCCTGGATGCCAACGTGCCTGGCGACCAGATGCCCCTCCTGGCCCGCAGCCGCCGCACGAGCGCGCGTGCGCTCCACCATTTGCGGCGACCAGTCGGTGGCGACCACGTGGTAGCCGCGTTGGACGAATTCCAGCGCATCCAGGCCGGTGCCGCAGCCCAGGTCGAGGAGGCGCGAGCCCACCGGCAACTCGGCGTGCACCGTATCCCACAGGGTCTGGCGCATGCGCTGGATCAGCTCATTGTTGCCACGCGGGCCGTCATAGTCGGCCGCGACACTGTCGAAGGCGCGCTGCGTTTCCAGCAGTTGCCTGTCGTCCAGCGAAGCGGCACCGCGGCCGTCGGCGAGCTGGGGTTGTCCGGTCATCGGGGTCTCCATGCCGGCCATGCGGGTATGGCCGGTTTGCGCAAGGTCTGTCTGCCGTGAGTGCTGGACGGCGTCGGTTTGGTTGAACTGAGGCGCGGGTTTTTAGGGACGAGGGTTGAGCAGCGAGGGCGCCAAAACCGCCTACCCGAGGTCAGCATCAGGGTTGCGACACGTTGTATTGCCGGATGCCGCAACTTGCCGGGCTTTTGCCCTCGCAACCCTCGTTCCTAAAAACCGCGCCCTCAAAACTTATCGACGCCGTAAAGCGTTGCGCGCAATCGCCGCCAGCACGCCCAGGCCCAGGCCCAGGCAAATACCCATGCCCCAGATCAGCACGCGATTAGGCGAAGCCGGATAGTCGGGTACGTAGATCGGCCAGACCAGCGACGTTTCATAGGTGTAGTTGCTGGTGAGGCGCATGGCGAGCTCGTTCTGCGCCTGCTGCAAGCCGCGGATCTCTTCGTTCTTGTTGGCCAGCAGCACGCTGGCCAGCGCCGGGCTCGGTGCGCCCTTGGCGGTCGCGTCGTCCTTGCCGCCCGGCACCGCCGAATCGGATAGCCGCTCGCGATCGGCAAGGGCGTGGGCCAGATCGGCTTGCAGTTGATCCCGACGTGCCTGCGCCAGCTTCAATACACCGCCTTCGAGCTTCTGATGGATGGCGTGCAGATGCTCGAACGTAGCGCTGGCGAAGCGCTGCGCCTGCTCGGGCGTATAGCCGCGGATCGTCAGCTTGATCATGCCGGCATAGGGCGATGGATCGAGCCTGAAGCTCTTGCGATAAAGACTGCCTTCGCGCGACTTCGGTGGCAGGCCGAGGTTTTCCACGACCTCGTCCTGGAACGCGATGGATTGCAAGCGCTCGATCGTGCGTTGCAACGGTTCGGCGCGAGGGTCCTGGCCCTGGGGCACGGCGCCGACCTGGCCGATCTGAATCCATGCAGTCGCCTCCCATTTGGGCTTGGCCATGTGGGCATAAGCGAACGTGCATGCCAGGACGATCGCCAGCACGGCGACGAGCCAGCGCCACTCGCGCCGGAAGATTCGCCAGAGATCGATCAGGTAGATTTCGTCTTGTTCCATCGCTAGGGACTCGGGGTGATGGTTTGCGAAGGGGATGGCACGACAGCGCGCGTGCGACCGGGCAGCCACGCCGACAGCAATTGCATGACCAGGCACAGGCCGACGAAGCCGAAATTCATCCAGGTATAAGCTTGCGGCGCGAACGGCGACATCACGCACACATAAGCCATACGCAGGAAAATCAGCAGGGAGAACAACGGCACAGCCGGCTGCAGCCGGCGAACGCTCCAGGCCAATCCCGCATACAACAGGACGATCGAGCCGAGCGCACCGGGCGCGCCCCAGGCAAGCAGGAACGGCATGAATTCGGTGCCCACATTGATATTGGAGGCATCCAGCGGAATGGTGGTGCCCGCCGTGGCGACGGAGCCGGCAAACGGCACGATCTGGTTGATCAGAAAGCTGGCATTGACGTACTGCTTGGCCAGCATGGCGGCGAAGTTATAGGGACCGGCGCTGATATAGAGCAACAGCCACTTGATGCCTTGCGGCATGGCCCGATAGAAATCGCTGAAGGGCAACGCCACAGTATCGAGCGAACCGGAGCGCAACATGCCCAGGGCCGAAAACACGCCGGCACCCGCCAGGCCGAGCACACCGACGATTTTCCATGGCACCGGACGCGCCGGATCGCGCCGCAGCAGGATCGTCATAGCCAGCGCGAACAGGCTGGCGAATATCCGGTTGCGGTCGATGACCAGGATGGGGAAGGCGACGCCCACGACAAGCAACGCGTAACGCAACCCACGCTGCCTTATGC
>NZ_DATCRY010000017.1:0-58584 GCF_036568765.1 Dyella sp.
GCGGCAGCATCAGCCTCGGCGCGAATTCCTTGCCGTTCCACACCGGCTGCATGCGCGCCTTGGACACGCCAAGGATCGCCACCTCGGGAGCGTTGACGATCGGCGTGAATGCCGTGCCGCCGATGCCGCCGAGCGAGGAGATCGAGAAGCAGCCGCCGGACATATCCGCCGGACCGAGCTTCTTGTCGCGGGCTTTCTTGGAAATCTCGCCCAGTTCGATCGCCAGATCGAGCAGGCCCTTCTTGTCGCAGTCGCGGATCACCGGCACCACCAGGCCATCGGGCGTGTCCACCGCGATGCCGATATGGAAGTACTTCTTGAGGATCAGCTTCTCGCCGCTCTCATCGAGCGAGGCATTGAACTGCGGGAATTTCTTCAGCGCGGCCACCACTGCCTTGATCTGGAACACCAGCGGCGTGATCTTCAGATCCTTGTTCTCTTCGCCGAGCTTCTTGCGGAACGCCTCCAGCTCGGTGATGTCGGCATCTTCGTGCTGGGTGACATGCGGGATCATCGCCCAGTTACGCGCCAAGTTGGCGCCGGAGATCTTCTGGATGCGCGAGAGCTGCTTTTCCTCGATCTCGCCGAACTTGGCGAAATCGACCTTCGGCCACGGCAACAGGTTGAGACCGCCGCCCGCCGCCGGCGCGCTGCCGCCGATCGGACGTGCGCCCGAGGCCAGCGCATGCTTCACGTACGCGGTGATGTCCTCGCGCACGATGCGGCCACTGCGACCCGAACCCTTTACCTGATGTACGTCCACGCCCAGTTCGCGGGCGAAGGAACGAATCGCCGGGCTGGCGTAGGGAGCATCGCCCGGCATGACGATGCCGGCATCGAACGGGGGACGCGCCTGGGGCGGTACATCGCCTTCGGGCGCATTACCGGGCAGCACGCTGCGGCCGCCGATCGGCGCCGGCTTTTCCTGCACCTGCGGCGCTGCAGGAGCAGCGGGCGCCGGTGTCGCCGGAGCCGGTGCGGGCGCGGCAGCGCCATCGGACGATTCGATCAGGGCGATCACATCGCCTTCGGACAGTTCGTCGCCGAGCTTGACCTTCAGTTCCTTCACCACGCCAGCGAACGGTGCAGGCACTTCCATCGTGGCCTTGTCCGACTCCAGGGTAATCAGGCCCTGGTCCTTGGCGACGGTGTCGCCGACCTTGACCAATACCTCGATCACCGGCACGCCCGTGCTGCCGATATCGGGCACTTTCGCCTCGCGCACTGCGCCACCGCCGGCAGGCGCCGGGGCGCTCCTGGCTGGCTCAGCCGCCTTGGCGGGAGCCGGCGCAGGGGCGGGGGCCGGCGCGGGAGCCGCGGCTTGCGGAGCAGGCGCTGCGGCGCCGTCTTCGGCTTCGATGATCGCGATCACCGTGCCTTCGGACACCTCGTCGCCCACCTTCAACTTCACTTCCTTGACCGTACCGGCGAACGGCGCGGGCACCTCCATCGTGGCCTTGTCCGACTCCAGGGTGATCAGACTCTGCTCCTTGGCGACCTTATCGCCCGGCTTGATCATCACCTCGATCACCGGGACATCGGACTGGCCGATATCGGGGACACGCGCTTCTTTCAGGTCGGCCATGATTTCTCCTGCGGAATTCTCATATGGCGCGCCGCCTGGGGATCGACGGCCGCAAGGCCCTACATGATAGCGAACAGGCGGGGGTTCCGGGCGGCTTGGATCGATCTCATCGACCGTATAGCTGCCATTCGACAGCGTAGGGTGGAAGAAAACGGCGAGGTCCGCTGTTTGGTGCTGTGTCGGGAGATGGGAGACGGATAGCGGAGGCCCAAAGATGCGATGTCATGGCTGGTCCCAAGTGCACGAAAGCGCTCTCGAAGCCTGAAAGCCGGCACCGGTCGGTCGGACTTGCGACCCCGCTACCCATCTCCCATCCCAAGGCACGAATGAAATGGCCCTACTCGCCCATGACCTTAAGCGCATGCCGCGTCCCTCGCCCCCTCTTAAGCTGACCCGAATGCCGCGGCCGCGGCCAGCCAGGTGGTGCCATGCTCAACATCCGCGATCTGTCCAAGACATATGCCAATGGAGTCAAGGCGTTACGTGAGGTTTCCTTGGACATTCCGCAGGGCATGTTCGGCCTGTTGGGGCCCAACGGCGCGGGCAAGTCCTCGCTGATGCGCACCATCGCCACCTTGCAGGACCCGGACGAAGGCAGCGTCACCTTGAACGGCCAGGACCTGCTGACCGACAAGCAAGCCACCCGCCGCCTGCTCGGTTATCTACCGCAGGAATTCGGCGTGTACCCAAAGGTGGCCGCCGACGCGATGCTCGACCACTTCGCTGTACTCAAGGGCGTGACAAACAAACGCGAAAGACGCGAACTCGTCGAATCGCTGTTGCGTCAAGTCAACCTGTGGGATGTGCGCAAACGCAAGCTCGGCACCTTTTCGGGAGGCATGCGCCAGCGCTTCGGCATCGCGCAGGCATTGATCGGCGATCCGCGCCTGGTGATCGTCGACGAGCCGACCGCCGGTCTCGATCCGGAAGAGCGCAATCGCTTTCTCAACCTGCTGGCGGAAATCGGCGAGCGCGTCGTGGTGATCCTGTCCACGCACATCGTCGAAGACGTGACCGATCTGTGCCCGCGCATGGCGATCATCGGCCAGGGTCAGGTGCTGCTCCATGGCGAGCCGAAAGAAACCATCCGTGCACTCGAAGGGCGCGTCTGGCGTCGCTCGATCGACAAGTCCGAGCTCGACGGTTATCGCGCTCGCATGAACATTCTCTCCACCCGCCTTACCGGTGGCCGCACGCAGATCCATGTGCTGGCCGACAGCTCGCCGGGCGAAGGCTTCGACACCGTATCGCCCGACCTCGAAGACGTCTATTTCGGCGAGCTGCGCAAGCAAGCCTCGGCCAAGACCGCCTGACGACGCCACGACAAGGACGCATTCGATGCTCTGGGAAATTTTCCGCTTCGAGCTACGCCAGCAGCTGAAAGCACCGCTGTTCTGGATTATCGCGCTGGCCTTCGGCACGATCGCCTTCATGATTGCCAGTACCGACGCGGTGATCATTGCAGGTGCCAGTGGCAACGTGCTGCGTAACGCACCCATGGTCATCGTCAGGCTGCTGGGCACCCTCTCGGTCTTGAGCATGTTCCTGGTGACCGCTTTCGTGGTCACCGCCGCATTGCGCGATTTCGATATGCGCACATCGGAGCTGGTCTTCACTACACCAGTCAGCCGTGGCGCCTATCTTGGCGGCCGCTTCGCCGCGGGCTACGTGACCACTGTGTGCGTCATGCTGTTCTGCGTGATCGGCATCATGCTGGGCGGTGTGATGCCCTGGGTCGATTCGGCGCGATTCGGAGCTTTCAGCTTCGCCGGCTACGGCTGGGGTATGGGCGTGATCGTGCTGCCGGATATGCTGCTGCTATCGGGCCTGTTCTTTTTGCTGGCGGTCATGACGCGCTCGCTGCTGGCGACGTACATCGGCGTTATCGCCTTCTTCGTGCTGTTTGTCGTCTCCGGCCGCCTGACCCAGGATGTCAACAACCATACCGTCGCTGCGCTGATCGATCCCTTCGCCGTACGTACCATCGGCCTGGCGACGCGCTACTGGTCCGCCGATCAGTTCAATCATCAACTGCCGCCGCTCGATGGCTTGTTGCTTCTCAATCGTGCCATCTGGTCCGGCGTCGGACTGGGGTTGTTCGGCATTGCTTTACGTTTGTTCCGCGCCGATCGCGAAGGCGTGCAATTGCCGCGTCGCGTGAAATCGCGCAGCGAACCTCCTGCCCTGGCAGGCAAGAGCGGCGAAATCAGCCTGCCTAAGGTGCCGCTGCGCGACGATACGCGCGCGCATCTGACCCAGTTAGGCAAGCTTTTCGCCTTCGATACGAAAAGCGTGCTGACCGGCGCACCTTTTCTGATCATGCTGGCATTGGGCATCGCCAACCTGGTGCCTTCGCTGATCTTCAGCGGACAGATCTACGGCACCTCCACCTATCCGGTCACCCAGCAGGTCACGACGATCACCGCCAGCGCCTATCACTGGCTGCTCTACATCATCGTTACTTTCTACGCCGGCGAACTGGTATGGCGCGAGCGCAGCCTGCGTACCGCCGAAGTGAGCGATACTTACCCCCTGCCCGACTGGATACCACTACTGGCCAAGCTGCTGGCGCTGATCGTGGTCATCGCCGTCTTCCTGGGCATCGGCGTGCTGATCGATATGCTGTGGCAGGTCAGCAATGGCTTTTTCCACCTGGAGCCGGGACTTTACGCCAGCCAGCTAGCGCTTAGCGCAACGCCTCCCTTGCTGCTGGCGGCGCTCGCGTTGTTCCTGCAAGTGATGTCGAACAACAAGTTCTTCGGCTACTTGCTGACGATCCTCTGGTTCGTCTGGATCATCGGCGCCGGCCTGCTGCATTGGGACCACAATCTCTATACGTATGCTGCGCGGCCGGATGCTTCTTATTCGGATATGAACGGCTATGGCCGCTACCTGAAGGGCACTTTGTGGTTCACGCTTTACTGGAGCTGCTGCGCCGCGGCGTTGCTTGTCACAGCTGCCTTGTTCTGGGTGCGTGGCACAGACCAGACCTGGCGTCATCGTGTACGTGAAGCCCGCCGGAGGCTACGCGCCCCGATGAAGGCGGCCCTGTTCGCCTGCATCGGCGCCTTCGTCCTCAGTGGTGCATGGATCTTCTACAACACGAATGTTCTCAACACCTACAAGAACGGCGAAGAGACTAAGCGCGAGCACGCCGAGTACGAAAAGCGTTACGCCAAATACAAGGATATTCCGCAGCCACGCATCGCCGCGATGAAATCCGATGTGGACATCTATCCGGACCAGAAGCTGGTCATGCGCGTGCACTACACATTAGTCAACCGGCATGACAAACCGATCAGCGACCTTCACGTCAATACCAATAATCGGTTCACGCTGACATCGCTCGAGTTTGCGCCGCACGACACGGTCATCCAGGACAAGGAGCTTGGCTACACCATCTATCGCTTGAAGACACCGCTTGCACCGGGCGCATCGATGAGTTTCGATTTTTCGATGGAGTATGCACCCAAAGGCTTTACCAACGAGCCGGAAGGTCACTTCCTGGCTGCCAATGGCACCTTCGTCAACAGCGGCGTGCTACCGAGCTTTGGCTATCAGGACAGCGAACAAATCACCGACCGCAACGATCGCCGCAAGTACGGGCTATCGACCGAGGTACCGCGCATGCCCAAGCTGGGCGACGAGAAAGCTCGCGCCAATACCTATATCGCCAACGATGCGGACTGGCTGGACTTCGATACCACGGTTTCCACTTCGGCCGACCAGATCGCTTTGGCGCCGGGCTACCTGCAAAAGGAATGGACCGCCAACGGCCGACGCTATTTCCACTACGTGATGGATAAGCCGATGCTGCCTTTCGCGGCGTGGCTATCTGCGCGTTACGCAGTCAAGCGCGACACCTGGAACGGCACGGCTATAGAGGTTTACTACAACCCGGTGCACAGCTGGAACGTCGACCGGATGATCCAGGGCGTGAAGGATTCGCTGGCTTATTACGACGCGCATTACACGCCGTACCAGTTCCGGCAGATACGCATCCTGGAGTTTCCGAACTACGCCAGCATCGCCCAGTCGTTCGCCAATACCATCCCCTTCTCCGAATCGATCGGCTTTATTGCCGACCTGCGCGATTCGTCCAAGATCGACTACCCCTACTACGTCACCGCGCACGAAGTGGCCCACCAGTGGTGGGCGCATCAGGTGATCGGTGCCAACATGCAGGGCTCGACCATGATGAGCGAATCGCTGGCGCAGTATTCCGCGCTGATGGTGATGGAGCATCGCTACGGCGCCAATCAGATGCGCAAGTTCCTCAAGTACGAGCTGGATCAATACCTATCCAGCCGCGCGGGGGAAACCGTGGCCGAGGAACCGCTGGCGAAAGTGGAGAACCAGCAGTACATCCACTATCGCAAGGGCTCGCTGATCTTTTACGCGCTGAAGGATTACATCGGCGAGGATACGTTCAACGGCATGCTCAAGCGCTTCCTCGAGGCCAAGCAGTACCAGCAACCGCCGTACACGACTTCGCAGGAGTTCATGGATATGCTGACTGCGTCGGTCGATCCGAAGTGGAAGCCGATGCTGGACGACTTCTTCTGGAAGATCACGCTATACGACGACCGCATGACCTCGGCTACCGCGCGCAAGTTGCCAAATGGCAAGTATGAGGTGACGATGAAGGTACATGCCGGGAAGGTGTATGTGAACGGGACTGGCAAGGAAACCGATGCCAATCCGGATATTCCTGTCGACATCGGAGTATTTGCCGCCTCGCCTGGCAAGGGCCAGGAAGGCAAGCCGTTGTTCATGGAAAAGCGGATGGTGCCTAAGGGCGATAGCACGATTACCGTCACTGTCGATGGGTTGCCTGCAGAAGCGGGCATCGATCCGTACAACAAGTTGATCGATCGGGTGTCCGGCGATAATCGACAGGCGGTGAGTTTGCAGTAAGGACCAAGAGCCCCCTCATCCAACCCTCTGCCCTGGATTTTCCCAGGGGGAGTATTGGGCTGAGGGAGCAGCCTTACAACGCGCGCAGCTTCATTAACTGCCGCGCTCGTCCCCCATGACAGCTACTCCCTGCACCACGCGCAGTTCCCGCTGCGGGAAGGGGATAGTGATGCCCTCGGCGAGGAAGCGCTCTTTCACCTTGCGCAACATATCCGTTTGCACCGCCCAGAACTCATCCGTGCGCACAAAGGCGCGAATCAGCAAGGTCACCGAGCTGTCGGCAAGCGCCTCGGTAAACACACCCGGCGCCGGGCTCTTGAGGATTCGCTCGTCGGCCTGGAACAGAGCGTCCACCAGTGCCATCGCCTTACCGATATCGTCGTCGTAACCGATGCCGACCCTGAGCTCGAAACGGCGCGTGCCGCGACGATTGAAATTGATGATCGCATCGCTGCCGACTTTCGCATTCGGTACTACCGCCTCGCGGTTATCCGCCAACACCAGAACGGTATGCATCAGGTTGATGCTCTCCACCGTACCGTCGATGCCACCAGCACGAATGAAATCGCCGACGCGGAACGGACGAAACAGAATCAGCAACACGCCCCAAGCCAAGTTGCTCAACGAGCCCTGTAACGACAGCCCGATCGCCAAACTGGCCGCGCCCAGGGCGGCTGCCATCGGCGCAAACGGCACGCCGGCCTTCGTCAACGCCGCCACGATCAACATGGCGATCAAGGCGCCATGGGCCAGATTGCGCAGGAAGCCGATCAAGGTCGGGTCGAAGCGCGCACGCGTCATCGCGCGGCTGGCAAAGTTGGTGACGCGCCCGGCCGCCCACAGACCCACGACCAGAATGACCAGCGCGGCAACCAGGTTGAGAATCAGCGCAATGCTGCTCTCGGAAAGATCGAGGCGCTTGAGATAGTCGTGCATACGTCTTTCGTTCCGGACGGGGAAAACACAGGTAAGCCTACCATTTGCGACGACCGGTGCTGTCAGGAATGGGGCCACACTTCGGTAGGGCCCCACTCCCTTTTCGCTGATTCGTCGCGCTGACCGTCAGGCGCTTCGGCCCTCCCCACGGCTTAGCGCCCGGTCTCGTTCGCCCAGGATCGAGAGCACCGTGTTCAAGCCCCCGATGACCCGGTCTTCGAGGTGAAAGCATTGACAGCCACCTTCCTGACGCCGCCGTCGGGCGGCCAGGGCCTGGGCGAGTACCTCCACGACGGCCATCGTTGCGCGAACGACATCGTCGCGGTTCGATTCTGCAGGAGGGTTCACGGGGAAGAGACCAGAAATGGCCCCACGGTAAAACTTGGGGCGAGCGCATGCCGTATCATCGGCGGTAGCCATGACAACTCCTTGTAAGTTGATTTGTGGTCAGCGGGTCGCTTGGGGGTCCAGCCCATGCGATCCGCGCTTTCACTGCCTTCGCAGCACTGTCGTTCGTCGAACCGCTTGTCCAGCCAGCGACGAACGACAGTTCACACAGTGGCATAAATCGCCGCAAATTTCAGTAGGCGAAACAGCGCGTTAGCTGCGATATGAATTCATGACGTGCAGTACTTTTTCGCACAAGACACGTAACGCACGAAATATACGCACAAAAAAAACCGCGCCCGCCGGGGAGAAGAGTGGCGGAGCGCGGCGATGGATCGACGCTGTGAGGAGACGTGGATCCTCGGTACAACCGCGGCTTGGGGTGCCGCTTATACTTCGTGGGGTTCTTAGGATTTGGCTATGACCTTGCGGCGATGATCCGGATCGGCCGCCATCAGGCGCAAGGCCGAACCATCCTGCAAGCGGAACGTAAATGAATTCTGCAGCGTATCGAGCGAGTTCAGGCGCGGGCACAAGGCCTCGGCGTCCTTTCCGAGCTTCTCGGCGCGCGCATTGACTTCTTTGTCGAGCGCCGCATCGAGCGAATTGGCTCGCGCTTCAAGCGCGCTGATCTTGCTCTGGTCGCCGCTCAGCGCCGCCGACACCGCACCGCTAGTGACACTGCCGACCAATTCGGCAACCGCGGTACCGACGCCTTCTTCGACCGTGTTCTGCAACTCCTGCTGCCTCCATACGCCACTGGAGATGCCCTGATCGATCTCGCGCATGGCAGACGCGCGCTTGGCATTGATCTTGTCCAGCATGTGCCTGCGGTCGGCCGGATCTTCGGAGAAGGTCGCGGCCACGGTGGTGACCGCATCGAAACCGATATCCAGGCCCTCGCGGGCGATGCGCGCCACTTCGGGCAGCAAGGCGCGTACCTGTGTCTCGTATTCGCGCAGCCGTTCGGCGTCTGCGCTGGAAACCTTGAGCGCATGACCATCGACCTCGATCCCGCCGTCGTGCATGAAAACGTGCTTGGCGGGGGCATTATCGCGGTCGAAGGCAATGCCTTCGGCAGTGATGTGTACCCCGTAGTCGGTGCGATAGCCGCAGCTATCGTCGTTGCTGAAGTGAAAATCCAGCGCCTGCGCCTGCCAGGCGCAACCCAGCCCCAAGGCCAACACCATCATGCTCGCTTTCGTGCGCATACTGTCCTTATCTCCCCGTGAAACTTCAGGTGCCGGCCATCGGCCCCTTTGCACCGCTTTCGATGCAGTATCCGGCCACTAGGTTTAATCCGCAGGCCGTCCGGAACATGGGCCAGGCGTCATGAGGTGCCATCGGTCATGGGCCTTGTTGCACCGCCGATAGTCAAACGAGCGTTCGGCACGCTACCGTCCTCCGGGGACAACCGCAGGAAGGCACGCATGGCCGAGTCGTTCGACATCATCGTGGTGGGAGCCGGCCTGGGCGGGCTGGTCGCGGCGACCGAGGCGACCGCCCTGGGCAAGCGCGTGCTCGTGCTGGACCAGGAGCCGGAGCAGAGCCTGGGCGGGCAAGCGCACTGGTCGTTCGGCGGCCTGTTCTTTGTCGACTCGCCCGAGCAACGCCGCATGGGCGTACGCGATTCGCACGCGCTGGCACTCGCCGACTGGATGGGCACAGCGGCCTTCGATCGCCCTGAGGATCACTGGCCGCGCCGCTGGGCCGAGGCTTATGTGGATTTCGCGGCCAGCGAGAAACGGCGCTGGCTCTATGACATGGGCATGCGCTGGTTTCCGGTGGTCGGCTGGGCCGAGCGTGGTGGACATGGCTCGGTGGGGCACGGCAATTCCGTGCCGCGTTTTCACGTCACCTGGGGGACGGGGCCCGGTGTACTCGAGCCGTTCTTGCAGCGCGCTCGCGAAGCGCAGGCGAGCGGCCGGCTGCAGTTCGGCTTTCGCCATCGCGTGGATGCGTTGATCGTCGAGGCCGGCACCGTCATCGGCGTTAGCGGCACTGTGCTGGCCGCCGACACGACCGAACGCGGCAAGCCGAGTTCACGCGATGTCGTCGGCGATTTCGAATGGCGTGCGCAAGCAGTGGTTCTCGCTTCCGGCGGCATCGGCGCGAATCACGATCTGGTACGCAAGTATTGGCCCGAGCGGCTCGGTACAGCGCCCGCGCACATGTTGTCCGGCGTACCGGCACACGTCGACGGGCGCATGCTCGATATCGCCGAGACGGCAGGCGCACAGCTGATCAATCGCGATCGCATGTGGCACTACGTCGAGGGCATCGAAAACTGGAATCCTATCTGGCCGCGGCATGCAATCCGCATCCTCCCCGGACCGTCATCCCTATGGTTCGACGCGACTGGCAAGCGCTTGCCGGGTCCGTTCTGGCCCGGCTTCGATACGCTCGGCACCTTGGAGTACCTGCGTGGCACCGGCTATGACTACAGCTGGTTTATTCTCGACCAGCAGATTATCCGCAAGGAATTCGCGCTATCGGGCTCGGAGCAGAACCCCGATCTCACGGGCAAGAGCTGGCGCCAGGTAGCCAAACGCGCGGTGGGCAAGCATGCGCCCGCCCCCGTCGAGGCGTTCAAGCGACACGGTCGCGATTTCATCGTACGCGACACGCTCGACGAGCTGGTGGCGGCCATGAATCGACTCAGCGGCGATGCCCTGCTGGATGCCGCCGCGCTGCGTCGCGAAATCGAAGCACGCGACCTGCAACTGGATAATCCTTATGCCAAGGACGGGCAGATCATGGCGATCCACAACGCACGCCGATACCGGGGCGACAAGCTGGTGCGCGTGGCCAAGCCGCATCGCATCCTCGATCCGGCCAACGGGCCATTGATCGCCGTGCGGCTCAATATTCTTACGCGCAAGACGCTCGGCGGTTTGCATACCGATTTGCAGGCACGCGTGCTGGCATCCTCCAGCGCCCCGTTGCCTGGGCTCTACGCCGCGGGCGAGGCTGCCGGCTTCGGCGGGGGCGGCGTACACGGCTACCGTGCACTCGAAGGCAGCTTCCTCGGCGGCTGCTTGTTCTCCGGCCGCATCGCCGGGCGCGCGGCGGCAGCGGCGATCGTATGACCGCACCGGGACGCATCGTCGTCTACGGTGCGGGCAATATCGGCCTGTACCTCGGCGGTCGTCTGCTCGAGCATGCATCGGTACGCTTCATCGGGCGTCCATCGCTGGCCGTGGCCTTGGCCGAACACGGCCTTTCGCTCAGCGACTGGCAAGGCTGGCAACAGCATAGCGCTGCCGACAAGGTGGATTTTCACATCGCCCCCGATGCAGCCGCCGACGCCACGCTGGTCCTGGTCTGCGTCAAATCGGTGGCCACCGATTCGGTAGCCCGCGAGCTGGCGCGAGTATTAGCGCCAGGTTGCGTGGTGCTGAGCTGCCAGAACGGGCTGGATAACACCAGTCGCCTACACGCGGCGTTGCCGCAGCAGACGGTGTTAGCCGGCATGGTGCCGTTCAATGTCTTGCGTGGCATGCCGATGTCCTTGCATCAAGGTTCCGGCGGCGAGCTGATGGCCGAGAATCACCCTGCCCTGGCGGCCTATACGCCAACCTTCGAGCAAGCCGGTCTACCGCTACGGCTACGCAATGACATGGATGCCGTATTGCGCGCCAAGCTGCTGTTCAACCTCAACAACGCCATCAATGCGCTGTCGGATCTGCCGTTGAAGCAGGAGCTTTCGCATCGCGATTGGCGCCGTTGTCTGGCTATCGTGCAGCGCGAAGCCTTGCACGTGTTTCGCACCGCGAAGATGCCGGTAGCCAGGCTCACGCCCTTGCCTGCTACGTGGCTACCGCATGTACTGGAATTGCCCGATGCGCTGTTCCTGACACTCGCGCCAAAGATTTTGGCGATCGATCCGAAAGCGCGTTCGTCCACGTGGGAAGATCTGCGGACGGGTCGGCCGACAGAAGTGGATGCGTTGCAGGGCGCGGTGGTTACGCTGGCGCGCGAATACGGCGTAGATGCACCGGTTAATGCCTGTTTGCAGCGATGGGTGCATGAGGCTGAAAAGGCGTATGTGCCATGGAATGCAGCCGCTCTTCTGGAGACCCTGCATGCTGCGCAAACGTCTCCGGACACCGCTAGCCGGTAAGAGCGACAAACAAGCTCACGCCTTGTCCTCTTCGATTGTCGCCCTCAGTCCGCGTAGCGCCCACGTCTCCCAGGCCGCGACGACCACCAGCACCATGCTCGTCAACACCGACAACCATAGACAGCCGATCACCAGCGACGGAACGACCAGAACGACCAGTAAACCCAAACCCACCAGGTGCGACAGCGGAAACGGTACGCGATTGACGGTCTTCTTGAACAACGCGCTACCCAACAGGTAAAGCATCGGTCCACCGATCAGCACCATCGCCTGTGTCGCATCGACGCGAGCCGCCGGGTGGGCGATACTGGTTTCATCGCCCACCGCACAAACCACGATGCCTGCGACAATCAACAGATGCAGGTAGGTATAGGCCAGGCGCCCGTAGCGACCGGGATCGGACGATCGGCGAATGGCACGGCTACCGCGTTCGGCGCCCAGGTCGAAATAGATCCACCACATCGCTACGCTGCCGATGAAAGCGGTGACCAACGCAGCCGATGCGGAGGGATCGCGCGCCGTTTCGGCAAACGTCGAACCGGTGACGACAATCGATTCGCCCAACGCAATCAACACGAACAAACTGCAACGTTCGGCAAGATGCCCGCCTTCGATATCCCAATCGGTCGTGCTGGAGCGGCCAAGACCCGGAACATAGAACAAGGCTGCCGGTCCGATATATTCGATCGCCAGGGCCGTCACCCACCACATCCACCGCATCTGTAGATCGCTGAAGCCGCCGATCAGCCAGCACACGCCTGCAAGGCAAAACCACACCGCGATTCGCTGGAAGTTACGCGTATTGGCTGGCGAGTCGCGCCCCAGTGCCCACAACATGAAAAAAGTGCGCCCCACCTGCATCAGTACATAAGCACAGGCGAAGACCGCACCGTATTCGCCGAAGGCGTCGGGCAACGCCGTGGATAGCAGCAATCCGGCCAGCATCAGCACCAGCAGCATGATGCGTACGGCCAATCGCTCCGGGTCCAGCCAATTGGTGATCCATCCGGTGAATATCCATACCCACCATACCGCCAGGAACAGCAGCAGCACTTCGAAAGCGCCGGCAATGCTCAAATGGCCCAGTAAGGTGTGCGATAGCTGGGTTACCGCATAAACGAACACCAGATCGAAGAACAGCTCGATATTGGTGACACGTCCGTTCGCATCGCGACCGCGATCTCGCAGTAACCCACGTGTCCCATCGCTGGGACCGGCAACAGTGTCGCGCGACATGACATAACCCCTGGAGCCATGGATCCAAGGGCTACATAACCGTGTTCGACCGTCGCAGGTCAAGTCTGCTTGATGGCTGGTTCTTCAACCCTTGCTCCATCCTTGCGTCCTCAACGCTCAGTGGCAATGTCGACCACTTTGCCGGCGACCAGCGTCACCCTGACGCTGCCACGGCCCACCCGATAGTGCCATTGCGTCGCGCGACGAGCCTGTGGACCGTGGCGATCCTTGCCACCCCGGTGGCGGCGTGGCGACCTCCGGTCGATCGGGCCTCGATGGACAGTGCCGGATATCGCAATAGGTGCCCCCAGCAAGGCACGCACACGCGCAGCATCGTCTCCTGCCGTAAGCACGCGATGGCCGATGCGATAGGTCGCCGCAGCGGATGCCCAGCCCGGCACCCACAAGACGCAGATCAGGCATACCGAAAACGCAGCCGCGGCAATCCTGCCGCGGCTGCGCCCGCCCTGAAATTCCCTCCGCTCCCGTTTTTGCTCCCGTTTGTCGGTGACAGGTGCCATCCTTGGCGATCTTCTCCATCAACCGCTGTGTCGGGTACAAGCTAACCCGGCATGCGGCCACGACCTATCGGCATCCCGCGCGATTTCATAACGCGCAGGGCGAACGGGCTTGTAGGTGTAGAAGTGAGCGCCAGCGACAGGACCGGCGTTATCCGCTGTGGGTTGTACCTGCCAGGCAGTGCATGTCCAGATGGATGCGATGTAAACGATGCAATTGCCTATGCAGCACACAAGCAGTGTCGCTGTCGGAATGTCGATGTACCTGCTGTTCGAACCGATCCAGCAGCGCGCATTCGCAGCGGGCAAGGCAACGTACCCAGGCGGTATCGCGCCCGGCCTGATCCACGCGAGCCATCGCCGCATCGGCGAATGCGGCGCGCAACGCGCCGAAGAACGTGCCGTGGGTAGCAGGAGTCCTGCCGTGCGCACGCAGGTGCTTCTGTAAATCGTCGATCAGTAGATCGAGGGCCTGGGCGTTTTCATTCAATAGATCGCGTAGCCCCGGTTCGCGCACCTGGGCCAAGGCATGGCGATACATCGCCCGGTCGTCGATACCGCGGCGAATCAATACATTGAAGGGGTGGGCGGCCTGGGGCACGACATCCGCCTCCTCGGCGGCTACAACGAACTCCAAAAGACGGGGCCAATGCTGGTCCTCCGGCACTTAGCGGCGGATTAACCTGTCATGGTTGGGTGGCGTTCACTTATGTGGCACTCATGGTCCGACATGCAGCAGATTCAGTGGGCGGCCGTCGGCCCCGCGAATGCCCTCCTGTAGCTCGGCCAGTTCGCGCAGTTCCGGACAAAGCGCCTGGATCTGCGGCCGAAGCGCCTGCATGCGCCGCTCAAGCCGAGGGCGAAGCTCGGTGGCCAGATCGGTGGCGCGGTCGCGCAGGTCGGCTGCGCCTTGCAGGTCGCCGCTGACCGCCGCGGCGACCGCCTGCTGACTGAGCTCGCTGGCGAGCAACGGCAGGATGTCGCCGGCTATCTGATTGGCATAGCCGGTAGCGATGTCGCCCTGCCAGTCGTGGGTACTTTCGCTGGCGGCGATGCGCTGCTTGAGCTCCTGCGCCCTGGCACTGAGCCGACGATCGAGTTCCGCCTGGGTTTCGGCACTCAGCGATAGTTGTGCGGCTTCGTCATGCATGGCGCGCGCCAGCATGTCCACCCCATTGCGGGCTACCGCCTTGGCACGTGGCTCCAGCGCACGCAGCCGGCGCTCGAACATGGCCAGGCGATCCTGTTCGTCCATGCGCAACGCCACGGTGCGGCCATCGGTCTGCAGGGTGCCATCCTGCAGCTCTACCCGATAGGGCGCCGGCTGGGGCCGATCGAACAACAGGCTTTGCGGCCGCAGGGTCAGGTCATAGCTGCTGCTGGCCTGGCAGGTGGTGGCCAGATTCTGTGCCTGAGCACTGGCGGCACACGCCGATGCGAAAACGAACCATGCCAAGCGACGCATACAGTCTCCACCACGCCTTGAACGAAGCGCAGCGATAACCGCCGCCGCATCAACGGGCGCTGAATCGCCGTCGCGAGTGCCGGAATTGCTCGGCGACCTCGGGGCGACCCAGCATCCAGGCCAGCCACAACAGCCACGGCAATGCGATGACCTTCAGTGCGAGCGCGATCGTGTATACCCGCTTGGCCTGCTCATTGAGCGCCAGCAAGACATCGGCGAACTGCGGATTGGCCAACGCGGTCTGGCGCGCGGTTTCGAAATCGCCCCAGTGCAGCAGCATGACGATGCCGCTGGCCAACGCATAGGCGGCAAGCAAAAGCAGGACGATGCGTATCGCGCCATGCGCCCACTTCTGGCGCAAGATCGCACCTACGCAGACGACGATGGCGGCAAAGGACACCGCCAGGTAAACAAAATCGCCATGTTGCAGGTATTGCAGGCCGGCATAGGCCAGCAGCAGCAGCAGGACCCACAGCGAGAGACTCCAGGCGGAGAAACGACGCGGCCTTGCCGCGTCGTTTCGAACCTTGATTACCGCCATCAGGACGAAGCCTTCAGCGTGCCCAGGTCAGCCAGCACCTGCGACGAATTCTTTTCCGGGTCGACGTCGGTGTAGACCTTGGCAATCTTGCCGTTCGGATCGATCAGGAAAGTGGTGCGCTTGGCATAGTGCATATCGCCATGCGACGTCAGCACGCCATAGGTCGAGGCCACCTTGCTATCGGCATCGGACAGCAACGGGAACGGGACGTGATATTTCTCGGCAAATTCCTGGTGCGACTTGACATTATCCAGACTCACGCCGACGACGTCGGCACCGGCCTTGCGCAGCTTGGCGATATCGTCGCGGAACGTGCAGACCTGCGTGGTGCAACCGACGGTGAAATCCTTCGGATAGAAGTACATCACCAGCCAACGTCCCTTGTGGTCGGCCGGAGTGTGCCAGTGGCCATTCTGATCCTGCAGGCGGAAATCCGGAGCGACCTGGCCCACCTGAGGCATGTTGGCCGGGGTGTCGGCGGCAAACGCCGGCGTGGCGGCCCCCACAAAAAGAGAAAGCAAAAAGAGCAAGACGTTGCGACGCATGGGGCGACTCCTGAAGTGGCCGGGGAACTGGACAAGTGTACGCTTAAAAAACAAGGGCGCCACGAGGGCGCCCTTGCACACGCATCCGGTGAATACCGGTTTTCAGCGAACCCGTTCGATAGTGAACTTGCCCACCGAAATGCCGAGGTTGACACCTTCGCCCGTACCCGACAAAGCCAGCGATGTGGTGCCCTTGGTCAACACCTGGGCCTGACCGCTCTTGACCACGCCGGCCTCTGCGCCTGCCTGCGCATAGTCGCCAAAGACATCGTCGATGGTGCGTACGTGCGAGATCGCGCCCTTGCCGTCGTCGATGCGGTATTTGCCGGCTGTCAGGCCGCCCCCGACGACACTGATCTTCACGTTGGCACGCTGGCCGTTATTGCAGACGATCGTACCCAGGCCTTCGGCATGCTTGTAGAGAATCGACCAGCCTTTCAGCGAGAAACGCAAGTCGCAATCCACGTTGGCGTCGGCCGCATGGACAGGCGTCGCCGGCAGGGCGGACAGACCCATCGTAGAAAACAGAAGCAGTGCTGCCAAACCGAAATGACGCTTGCTCATGAAACCTCTCCTTTATCGCATGACTTCAAAGTGAGCCGCCGCTAAATGAAATGAAAGTTGCGTTCGGCCGGCGGCCGTGGTGCTCGAAGCGCGTATAGCGAAACCCGGCGCAGGTGATGACAACGTGGAGATCGCATTGCAATTGATTTTTTTGATCTTTCCCTAACAAACTCCCGCGCAGACTGGTTACACCGACCGAGACTCCGAGGTACTGCCATGACTACTCGTTCGCTAAAAACATGTGTTGCCGCTTGTGCGGTCGCGCTGGCACTTGGCCCGGCATCCGCTTGGGCATCGCATACAGTGTGCCGTGATGTCGAGGTGCAAGATCAACCGAAGGATCAACACCAGATCGCCGGTATGGCGATCGGCGCGGTCGGTGGCGGTCTGCTAGGTCACCAGATCGGTGGCGGCAAGGGCAAAACGCTGGCGACGGTCGGCGGTGCGGTCGCCGGTGGTTATGCCGGCAAGAAGATCCAGGAAAACCAGCAAGCCAAGCACACGCATATCGAGCGCCGTTGCCATAAGGTCGAGGACTGACCCATAGTTGGCGCATCGCTGTGCGCACGATCCACCCTGCCATGGAGGCAGCATGTTCAATTATTCGCTGGTCGGTTACGACAGCTCGTCGTCTTCGCAACAGGCTTTCCGGTTTGCCATCGAGCTTGCCCGGCTGTCCAAGGGACGTGTGCGCGTGGTCTCCGCCTTGCCGGTGGTCGAAGGAGGCGTGGATACGACCTCCCTGGTGATGACTGACACGTCCGGCCAGCGGGCGGCCGAACTGAAAGCCGAACTTCAGGCGCTGGCACCGGGCTGCGAAGGCATGGTCGACCTGGAAGTGCTGCACGGCAGCCCGGGCGACGTGTTGCTCGGCCAAGTGCAGGCGCATGGGATCGACCATATCGTCATCGGCCACACGGAGCGCGGCGCCCTGGCGCGCTGGCTGGTCGGCTCGGTCTCCGATGACATTCTGGCGCGGGCGCACGTACCGGTGACGGTTGTCCGCTAAGCCCCCCTAGCCTCCTGGCAAAGCCGCGAGAATCTTCGTTTTCGCGGCTTTTTTGTGTCCGCTCGCGCAAGTTTTCGCGAGCCGCCCCGCATTACGGCGCCTCGGTGAACAATCGTTAATCCCCTACGGCGCCAAGGCGTCGTATCCTCTTGTCATAATATAGTCATGCCCAGGGGAACTCCCGGGGGCTGCCCGATAACAGGAACCACCGCGTGAGCTACACCACATCGTTGCCCTGGACGCTGGAAAGTCTGGACCTCGATCGCATCGACATCGAGCGGATTCGCCACAACGAAGACCTTTTCTTTCTGCTCTGCAGCGCATCCTTCGTCGAAAGCGGGTCGGATCTGTACACCCATAACCTGGTCGACCATTTTGCTGGCGACGAGGAACTGCAAACTTGGCTCAGCCAGCATTGGGAGCACGAGGAATTGCAGCACGGGCGCGCGCTGGCGGCCTACGTGCGCAAGGTGTGGCCGGAGTTCGATTGGGAACGTGGCTTCAAGGCGTTCTGGGACGACTACGGCGCGGTATGTACCTCCGAACAGCTCGAATCCAGTCGCGGATTGGAACTGGCCGCGCGCTGCGTGGTGGAAACGGGCACGGCGAGCCTCTATCGCGCGCTCAACGACATCACCGACGAGCCGGTACTCAAGCAGCTGACCAACCATATCAAGAGCGATGAAGTTCGCCACTACAAGAACTTCTACCAGCACTACCGACGCTATCGCGAGAAGGAAGGTTTCGGCCGCTACAAGGTGTTTCGCGCGGTGCTGCGCCGGGTCAACGAGATCAAGAGCGAAGACAGCGATATCGCCCTGCGACATGTGTTCAATCAATGCTATCCGCAGCATATCGGCGACCGCGCGAAGTTCCGCGAGGTAACCGGGCGCGCACAGGATCTGCTCAAACGGAACATTCCGGCCGAGATGACGGTGAAGATGTTGCTCAAACCGCTGGACTTGCCGACACGCGTGCAAAATGCGATCGAGAAGCCACTGGCGAAGATTGCGGAGAAGTTGTTCCTGCAGTGATGGGAAGACGCTGGGCCCAGCATTCGCTGGGCGGCGGTCAGGAAAGGGCGATCGGGTCTCGATGCCGATTGCCTAGTGCAGTCCAGAGCCTGACACTTTGATTACGGCGAAGCCGCGCGCTCCTTCTCGTCGATCTTGCGTTCTTTCTGCAAGCGCTCCTCGGCCTTGAGCTTCTGCACATCGACCGGACGGATTTCCATGATCGTGCAGGGGTAGTTTCCACCGGCCAGCACCTTGTCGAAACGAATAGTAACCTCGTGCATGAGCGAGGTCAGACCGATCGCAGTAGCAAATAGAAGATTCCGGCAACCGCCATCGACGGTAAGCAGATAGGCCTCGTTGCCGCGCGTATAGATCGCCAGGCGATCGCGATCCAGCGGCTCCCACGACCATAGCGAGAAGTAGCGGAAACTGTTGACCGGCGCACCGCTGGCGGCCTCATAGGCAAGCAGCCGATGGCTGGGTTTGTCCGGTGCACTGGCGCAGGCGGCCAGCGCGGCCACGACCAGCGCGACAAGCATGGAGCGAAGGTATTTCATGACGACAACCTCCTCGATAGGGTCGTGACGTGAAAGAACGCGCTACTTCTTCTTGCCGCTGACAGGCTGCCACTTGGTGGGGTCGAAGCCGCCGACTTCGTACACCAGGGTCTCTTTTTTGTTGTCGTCCTTGGTGGTGACATCCAGCGTGATCTTCTTGGCCTTCTGCAACGTGGCGATGAACGCCTTGTCGTCGCGGATCATGATGGCCGGCTCGCCGGTGGTGGGCGCAAAGCCCTTGATGCCGCTGGCCTTGCCATCGACCGTGGCGTTGATCGTGCAATTGCCCTTGCAGACGAAACCGCGGCCGCTCCCATACAGGAAGGCGTTCTGGCCCCATTCGGTATGGCGGCGCAGCACCAGGCGGACGCGGTCGTTGCCCGAAGGCAGCGTCGAATAGATCGTTGCGGTCGACTGCGTGCCACCGGCCATTGGCGATACCTGGTAGAGCCACAAGGCCGACAGGCGCGCCTTTTCGCGGTTTTCCTTGAAGCGCTGCTCGATGGCCGGCAAGGTCTGTTGAACTTCCTTGGCCGCATCGGTATCGGCAAAGCGCTGGACGATATCCTGCCCCATCAGCACCGTCATCTCGTCATTGCCCTGCTTGAGCAGTTGGCGGTAGGAATCGAGCTTCCGGGCGGCATCGGCCTGCTTCTGCGCGGCCTCGGACTGCGCCTGTTCGGCGGCCGACGGTTGCTGGTCGGCCTGCTGCGAGCAGCCGGCGAGCATGGCGGCGGCCATCAAGGTCAACAGCGGAAGGCGGATCGGATTCATGCAGGCAACCTCGTCGCAGATATTCGAGCGTGTAGAGTAACGGGCCCTCAGCCTCGCGCAACCTCGGCGCGCCCGGCCTCGCCGAAGCGTTCGCGCAACTGCGCGCGATAGCGGCGGCTGCACGGAATCTTCATGCTGCCCTGCATGGTCAGCCGCGCATCGCCGGTTTCCAGCGGCTCGATTTCGGCCAGGTAGTCCAGATTGATGAAATAGCTGCGCTGCACGCGCACAAAGCGCGTGGGGTCGAGCTTTTCCTCGATGCTGGCCATCGTCGCCCGCAATGGGTAATCCCTGCCGCGCACATGCAGGTTCACATAGTTGCCCGACGCCTGGAGCCATTCGATCTCGCGCGCATTGATCAGAAACTCCTTGCCCAGCTTGCGCACCAGAAAACGCTCCGGTCGTTCCACCGGCTCCACCGGCGGGCCTTCGTCCGGCTCGGCCAACAGGCGCGCTTCGCCTTGGAAACGGGTGCGCCACAGCTGGTAGAGCGCAATCAGCGCGACGATGCCGGCGTAAGAGCGGACATCCTTGAGGTATTCGTAACCCCACACCTCCCAGGAGCCGAACTCGTAGCGTCGGCCCATCGCGGTATAGACCAGGGTGCGCAGCAGCACCATGCCGCCAACGTGCACCAGGCTGAAGAGCACGCTGCCCAGTAAAAGCCAGGGCAGGCTGGTGCGCCAGGTCTCGAAGCGGATCGGCCAGCGCCGTTGGCCGGCGACGACCGCCGGGATCAAGGCCAGCATCACCATCGCGCTTGACCACTCCCAACACCAGGGCTCCCACGGGGCCAGGCCAGGGTGGTCCATGGTCGAGGTCACGCTGTTGAAGGTGGCATTGAGAACGAAGAAGGCGATCCAGAAGCCGACCTCGAAGGGGCGACGCCAGCGGTCGAAGGAACGGTAGTCGAAGGAGGAGGCGGTGGGCATAGAGGGAGTTTAGGCGAGTTGGCTCGGTGCGGTGCGCTTGAAGCAGGGACGAGGGGCGAGCCACCGTAAAGCTCCACCCCACCTCATCCCCGCCATCCCACCACTCGTCCCTGGTGGCCCGCAATCAATCACCTGGCGCGAGACACGCAGGCCTCCCACGACCAGCATCCCTGCCACTTTCCACCTGGGAGCCCACGCCATGAGCGCCTCTACCCGACGCCACGACATCGACGCCCTGCGCGTCCTGGCCTTTGGCCTGCTGATCTTTTTCCACCTCGGCATGCTCTATGTCGCCGACTGGGATTTCCACCTGAAGAGCTCGCACACCGCCGAATGGCTGCAATACCCGATGATGTTTCTCAACCGCTGGCGCATGGAATTGCTCTTCGTGATTTCCGGCCTGGCGGTGCACTTCCTGCGCGGCAAGACCGCTCTGCCCCGCCTGGCCTGGAAGCGCACGGTCCGGTTGATGTTGCCGCTGCTGGTCGGCATGGCCGTGATCGTCCCGATCCAGCCCTATGTGCAGGGCTTGTCCAACGGCCTGGTGCAACCCGGTTTCGGCACCTTCCTCCTACGCTACTGGACCGGCGGCCCCTGGCCGGCGCATGCCTTCGACGGCTGGCAGTTCGGCGTGACCTGGAACCACCTGTGGTACCTGCCATATTTGTGGTGCTACACCATGGTGTTGCTGATCGCGATGCCACTCATCGAGTCGCCCGTCGCTCGCCGCCTGCGCGAGCGCCTGCCCGCCTTGCGCGGTGCCGCCTTGTTGCTACTGCCCGCGCTGCCGCTGTTCGTCGCCGGCCAGCTTGCCGACCGCTATCCGATGACGCATGCCCTGATCGGTGACTGGTACGCACATGCGTTGTACGGCACCTGCTTTATCTATGGTTATTTGCTCGGCACGGGGACACACGCCTGGGACGAACTGGCACGCCTGCGCCGCGTCTCGCTGATCATCGCGCTCGCTTCGTTTGCAGTCTTTATCGGCCTGGATCACTTCGGCGACCGATGGCTCGGTCACGCGCCGACCGCGCTGGACCTGGCGATCGGGATTCCGCTGGTCCGCGCTGCACAATACCTGTACATGTGGACCGCCATCGCCACGGTGCTGGGCTTCGGCCATACCTATCTCAACCGCCCTTTCCGCTGGCTACCCTATGCACGCGAGGCGGTCTATCCCTGGTACATCCTGCATCAGAGCGTGATGCTGGCGCTGGCGTGGCAGTTGCTGCCGCTGGGTCTGGGCCCGATCGGCGAACCGCTGGCCCTGCTCGTCGGCACTGTCGCCGGCTGCGCGATCGGACACGAGATCATCCGACGCGTTGCCTGGCTACGCCCGCTGTTCGGGCTCGAGCGTATCGGCAAGATCGAGCCATCGATGCCCCGGATATCGCGCTTGGCTGACGATCTGACGTGAAAGAGCACGGAGTGAGCGATGGGGAGTGAGCGAGAGCCGAGCCATAACTCCCCACTCCTCTTCACTTACTCCTCGCTCCTCTCAGCTCTCCGCACCCAATGTCGAATCCAGATGCTCGATGTGCCGTATGTCGTCCAGCCAGATCGATCGCGTCCATGCAGGCACGTCGGGGCGCTCTAACCGAACTACGCCATTGAAACCTTCATGATGCTGGGGATCGAGGAATACCTGCACGTTTGGACGCTCGCAGATCACACCATCGCAAACGGTACCGTCGCGCAGTTGCAACACGACATGGCCGTTGGTCGGCAACTGGCTGACCAAGGCCTCCAGACGCTGAATACGCGCCTGATCGTTGTAGACATGTTCGGCCAATCTGCCCATGGCTCACTCCGCTTCGGCTACCTTACTGGGACTATCAACTTAGCGTAGACGCAGAAAAATGCGGGTCAATGGAGTGACAGGCTATCGTTAATGCTTTGCCGTGGGCTGGCCCGGTGCGGATAATGCGCACTTCCAAGAGGACATCTCATGGCCGATTCCGCGCTGCCCCCAGCGGATTCCCTGCTAAAACACCCAGCTTTCGTTCAGTTCTGGTTTGCACGCATCGCATCGAGCTTCGGTTTTCAGATGCTGTCGGTGGCCGTGGGCTGGCAGATCTATGAAGTGACCGGACGCGCCTTCGACCTGGGCCTGATCGGGCTTGCGCAATTCGTGCCGTCGTTCCTGCTCGCGCTGCCCGCCGGCCACGTCGCCGATCAATTCGAGCGTCGAAAAATCGTACGCTACGGATTGACCATCGAGCTGATCGCTATTGCGGTACTGGCTACGTTGAGCCTGCTGCATGCGGTACACGAAGCCGGCATCCTGGCACTGGTCTTCCTGATCGGCATCGCCAAGGCATTCGAATTTCCCGCGCTGCAATCGATGCTGCCCGCACTGGTACCTGCACCGATCCTGCCGCGCGCGATGGCGGCAAGCAGTTCGGCCGGTCAAGCGGCCACGATTCTCGGTCCCGCATTGGGCGGTCTTTTGTATGTTGCCGGCCCCGGTGCGGTCTATGCGCTGGCCGGGGTGCTGTATGTCGTCGCGGTCAGCATGCTGGCCCTGCTGCGCTACGAGCAAGCACCGCCGCGACGCGAGCCGGCCACCTTGCATACGGTGTTCGCCGGCGTGCATTTCATCCGTCATCGCCCGGACGTGCTCGGGGTGATCTCGCTCGATCTGTTCGCGGTGCTGCTCGGCGGCGCCACTGCATTGTTGCCGATCTTCGCCAAGGACATCTTGCATACCGGGCCCTGGGGCATGGGCCTGCTGCGTGCTGCTCCAGCAGCAGGTGCCTTGCTGATGTCGATCTGGTTGGCACGCCATAGCATGCAGCGACACGTGGGCATCACCATGTTCGCCGCGGTTGCGGGTTTCGGCGTCGCGACTCTGGTATTCGCCGTATCGAAAGTGCTGTGGCTGTCGCTGGCCGCGCTATTCGCGCTCGGCGCCTTCGACATGGTCAGCGTCGTGATTCGCGGCTCGCTGGTGCAGCTCGATACGCCCGATGAGATGCGCGGCCGCGTCGCGGCAGTCAATGCCATCTTCGTCAACACGTCAAATCAATTGGGCGAATTCGAATCGGGCATGCTGGCCGCATGGATCGGTGCGGTCAATGCTACGTTGATTGGCGGTATCGGAACGCTGGCCGTTGTCGGCATCTGGATGTTCCTGTTCCCGACGCTGCGTCGTCGCCAAAGGCTGCAGTCGGCACCGGAGCAGGCACAAGTCGCTGAAGGGACCCTTTGAGAAGCGAGTGATGAGGAGTGAATAAGCGTCTGGCCTCGGCTCTCTCTGACTCCTCACGCCTCTCCACTCACTCCTTCTCATACAGAAGCCATTTCCCGCAACTGCGCCACATCGCGCAATGGCGGCGCCCCATAGAAGCGGCTGTATTCGCGGCTGAACTGCGAGGGACTTTCGTAGCCGACGCGATGGGCCGCGTGGGCGGCATCGCATTGTTCGGTCAACAGCAAGCGACGCGCCTCCTGCAAGCGCAACAGCTTTTGGTACTGCAGCGGGCTCATTGCCGTGATCGCCTTGAAATGGTGGTGCAGCGAAGAAACGCTCATGTTCACCGTCTGCGCCAGCTCCTGGATGCGCAGCGGCAGATGGAAATGGTGTTTGAGCCATTCGACGGCACGCGAGATCTGCTGGGTCTGGCTACCGTTCATAGCAATCTGGCGAAGCCGCATGCCCTGCTCGCCGATCAGCAGGCGATACATCACTTCGCGCTCGATCAGGGGCGCCAGCACGGGAATATCCGCCGGCGCGTCGAGCAAGCGCACCATGCGCAGCATCGCGTCGAGCAGATCGTCCGTTAAGGGGCTAACGGACATGCCACGGCCGGGCGCGGCGTTGGGCGGCGGCAACTCGCCGGCCATCATCTCGGCGATACGCACCGCATCGAGCCGCAGCACGACGCATAGGCACGGCGACTCCGGCGAAGCTTCCAGTACGTTGGACAGCACGGGCAGGTCGATCGAGGTCACCAGATAGTTGGCCTGGTCGTAGCGATAACGCTCGCCGGCCAGCATCAGCTGCTTGCCGCCCTGCGCGACCAGGGTCAACGCCGAGGTGTACAAGCCGCACACCGGACCGGTGGGATGGCTGGAGCGAAACAGGGACAAGCCAGGAACTGACGTCGAATGGTCTCCGTCCCTGCCGGTCAATCGTTCAACCAAGGCTGCCAGATCCTGCCGTTTACGCTCCAGCCCGTCGCCTGACGAGGCAATGTGCTTTTCCAGCATTTGCATGATTTCCATGTAAAAACCACGAACATCCAGCTTGCCTGTTTCTGCGGCAACGTGCGAGCACTCAGAGTATACGGTGCAGGATCGAGCAACGATTTCGCAGGATCGAGCTACCGCCGCCGGGCCGGGGTTTGCATACTTACCGACGTTCGACGACCACCGAAGGCGCCGCCTTCTCTCGAGGAGGCGGCGCTGCCCGCCCTTCGTCACCGCCGTTCGCCCTGTCATCAACCCGGAGCTTTTTTATGACTCTCGACATTCGCAGCTTTGCCGCCCAGAACGCCACCACTCCGCTGGCGCCACTGACGGTCCAGCGCCGCGATCCGCGTCCGACCGACGTGGTGATCGACATCCTTTACTGCGGCGTATGCCACTCGGACATCCACCAGGCCCGCAACGAGTGGAAGAACAGCATTTACCCGATGGTGCCGGGCCATGAAATCATCGGCCGGGTCGCTTCGGTCGGCGCCAATGTCAGCAAATTCAAGGTTGGCGACATGGTCGGCGTCGGCTGCATGGTCGACTCCTGCCAGCATTGCGATGCCTGCGGCCAAGGCCTGGAGCAGTACTGCCGCGAAGGCGCAGTGTGGACCTATAACGGTACCGACCGTCGCGATCAGATGCCGACCTTTGGCGGTTATTCTGAAAAGATCGTGGTCGACGACAAGTTCGTCGTGCGCATTCCCGATTCGCTCGACCCCAAGGCTGCCGCACCGCTGCTGTGCGCAGGTATCACCACCTACTCGCCCCTGAAGTACTGGAAGATCGGCAAGGGCAGCAAGGTAGCAGTAGTCGGCTTGGGCGGCCTGGGCCACATGGGCCTGAAGTTCGCCAAGGCCATGGGTGCCGACGTGACGCTGTTCACCCGTACGCCGGACAAGGAAGCCGAGGCACGCCGCCTGGGCGCCGACCATGTGGTGCTGTCGACCGACGAAAAGCAGATGGCAGCTGTGGCACGCCAGTTCGACTTCATCCTCGACACGGTGCCGAGCCCGCACGATCTGAACCCGTACCTGACCACGCTGGCGATGAACGGCACGCTGTGCCTGGTCGGCTTGCTCGAACCGATCGCACCGGAAGTGGCCGCCGCCAACGTGGTGATCGGTCGTCGCTCGATCGCCGGCTCGGCCATCGGCGGCATCGCCGAAACGCAGGAAATGCTTGACTACTGCGGCAAGACCGGCATCGTCAGCGATATCGAGATGATCGATATCCAGTACATCAACGATGCTTACACCCGCATGCTCAAGAGCGACGTGCGCTATCGCTTCGTGATCGATCTGGCGTCGTTGAACAAAGCCGCCTGAGATCGCTGAAAGCTGTAGAAAAGGCCCGGCATGGCCGGGCTTTTTTGGGATTTCAGGCAACCTCGAATAGCCGGCTCTTCTGTGGGAGCGACTTCAGGGAACGTCTAAAAACCTCTCAATCGCCCAAATATAGCGAAAGCGGATCCTATCGTTGTAGGAGCGACTTCAGTCGCGACAAGGACTTGCGATAAGGCACGATCGTCGCGACGAAAGTCGCTCCCACAGAAGAGCCAGTTTTTAGAGGTTCCCTAAAGTCACTCCCACATGACTAGCAAGCGCCAGGTAACAACTTGGCGCCGCGCTCCAAACCCGCACACCGGACGCTCTTACAGCTCCTGGCCAACCGTGTGGGCAGGCATCCGCGTTTGCGCGGCATGACGTACGCGATCCAAACGCACGCTCCACAGAGCTACAAACAAACCCAGCACGGTGACCAGCGCAGCAGCCCACGTCACAGCCCCAAAACCCGGGCCGCGATCGATTACCGCACCACCCAGCCACGCACCCAGGGCATTGCCGAGATTAAACGCGGCAATATTGAAGCTCGATGCAAGATTCTGCCCAGCACCTTCGGCTTTTTGCAGTACACGCAATTGCAGCGGCGATACCGTAGCGAACGCGGCAACACCGAGCAGGCCGGCGAATACGATCGCTGCGGGCTTGCTGTGCAAGGCGAAGGTCATTGCGGCCAACACCAAGGCCAGGGCCACCAGCGACCCAAGCAACGTCGACACCAGGCGACGATCGGCCAGGCGTCCACCCAACAGGTTACCTACGATCAAGCCGACGCCGAACACCAGCAAGATCGGCGAGACCGCTCCTTCGCTGAAACCGGTGACACGAGTCAGCAGCGGCTGGATATAAGTGAACACGGTAAACACGCCGGCAAAACCCAGCACAGTCATCAGCAGGCCGAGCAGCACCTGCGGACGAGCGATAGCACGTAGTTCATCGGCAAAAGCGATGCGCTCACGCGAACCGTGATCGGCCGGCACCAGCGCCGCAATGATCAGCGTCGCCAGTACACCGATACCGGCTACCGCCCAGAAGGTCGCACGCCACCCTAAATGCAGGCCAAGCCAGGCACCTGCCGGCACGCCGAGCAAGGTGGCCACCGTCAATCCGGTAAACATGATCGAAATCGCCGATGCCTTGCGATCGGCCGGCACCATGCCGGTGGCGACTACCGATCCGATGCCGAAAAAGGTGCCATGCGCAAGCGAGGTCAGCACGCGCGCAGCCATCAGCAACTCGTAGTTCGGTGCCAGCGCGCAGGCCAGGTTGCCAAGCGTAAAGATGATCATCAGCGCCACCAGCGCGGCCTTGCGCGGCATGCGGCTGGTCGCCACGGTCAACAGCGGTGCGCCGACAAAAACACCTAGCGCGTAGCCCGAAATCAACAGGCCCGCAGCGGCGATGCTGACATGTAGATCGCCGGCAACCTGCAAGAGCAGGCCCATGATGACGAACTCGGTCGTGCCAATGCCGAACGCCCCGGCAGTCAGCGAGTACAGGCCCCATGGGATACCGGAGCGGGAGGGTTGAGCCGATGCCATGCCGGCAATTCCTTAGAGAAGATGCGGCAGCTTAGGAATCGGCATATTCTTCAACAACTATCAAACTGGATAATCAGTTTCAAATATTTTTTGATAATCATGGACCGCATCGACGATATCCTTCTATTTATCAAGGTGTTGGACACAGGCTCCATCAGCGCCGCAGCCCGTAGCCTGGATCTTTCCATTGCCGTGGCCAGCCAGCGCATCAAACGGCTTGAGCGCGATCTAGGCGTGCGTCTATTGCATCGGACCACCCGACAGCTGCACGCCACGCCCGAAGGCACGCTGCTGGCGGAACAGGGCCGCACGCTGATCGAAGATCTCGATGCGCTAACCTCCAACCTGCGCGACGCCAGCCACGGCGTCAGCGGTACCTTGCGCGTGACGATGTCGGCCACGTTTGGCCGTCTATATGTATCGCCGTTGCTACCGCAATTTCTTGAAAGACACCCCGCGATAAAAGTCAGCGTGCACCTGACCGACCAGATGGTGGATCTGATCGGCTCCGGCCTGGATCTGGCGATCCGCATCGGGCAGCTGACCGATTCCAACCTGGTCGCACGGCGAATCGCTTCCAATCGCCGGGTACTGTGCGCATCGCCGGCCTATCTGAAAAAGTACGGCACGCCCCGTCATCCCGGCGAACTGGCGCAGCATGCGTGCCTGGTGCAGTTTGGCGGCCAGGGCCGTCATGACACCTGGGAATTGCGCGACAGCCAGGGCGAAACCCACACGGTACGTGTCGATGGCCGAGTCGAAACCAATTTCGGCGAACTGCTGCGCGATGCGGCTGTGGCCGGGATGGGCATCGCCACCCATTCGCTTTGGCATATCCATGACGACCTGCGCGCGGGCCGGCTGCGCACGGTGATGCCCGACTACACGCTGCCCGATTCGGGCATTCATGCAGTGACCCCTCAGAGGCGGCTGGTCCCCCAGCGGGTAACGGCGTTTGTGGATTTCCTGGTTGAGCACCTCGCGTCGGTGCCTCCGTGGAAAGAAGAAGCTGCGGCTTAAGTCGGGAAAGCAGGCTCGACCGTGTCGAAGTGTAAAGTCGGGCCTCCTGTTACGTCCGGCGTCAACCTTTCACGAACCTGACACGTTTGTCCCCGGAACCCGCTTTCGCGGGTGGTTTATCAGTCCGCCAAGGGGGAGCGAACGTCAGGCCATGCGCCGTATTTTCGTTATTGGATGCCCGCGCTCCGGTACGACGGTCGTCCAAGCCATGTTGGCCCGTCATCCCGAAGTGTTCACCTTGCCGGAAACCGGCTTTTTCATGCGCCTGATCGGCGGCATGAACTATCGCTGGGGCGACAGCGACGCCAAGGCGCCGCGTCGCCGGTTGGCACGCCGGCTCGGACTCGCTCGCCGATACGGACGAAGTCAGTTCCGCGATCTCCAACACAGCCTGATACCGAACGGCCCGGTCCGGGTGCCGTGGAGCGAAGCGGCCTGTGCCGGACGCTTTCTCGCGCTGCTCGATCGGTTGGCGACGGAGCAGGGTTGCTCGACATGGCTGGAGAAAACCCCCGCGCACTTGCTTTATCTGGACGAGATCGAGCGCTATTCGCCGGATGCCCGTTTCGTGCACGTGATCCGTCCCGGTATCGACGTGCTCGCCTCGCTGGTCGACGCGAATCTGCGCTACGACGCCAGCAACGCCTTCGGCGGCGATCTGGCGCGCTGGGCTTTACGCTGGAACCGCGCGGCCGAGATTCATCGCGCGCATATCGGCCTGCCGCGACACCATTTTGTCTTTCTGGAAGATCTCGCCCGCGATCCCGACGGGCAATGGGCTCGGTTGTGCCGCTTTCTGGAATTGCCGGTCGACGCAGCTATCGATGCTGCCTGCCGCCAGGTCATCAGCCATCCGGAACTGGAACCCTGGAAGCATGCGGCGCTCAGCGGGCAACCGCGCCTTGCCGCAAGCAAGGTCAACGATGTGTTTGGCCCGCGCCTACGCGAATGGCTGGCACGCAAGCTGGTCTCTTACGAGGCGCTTCACGCAGCAGGTGGCGACGTCCCCGCACCGACTGTGCGGCGCACCCGCTCTGCGCCTGCCTGAACGACGGCACGGGTTGTTTACGCCTCGCTCACGGCAGCACTGGCAATTTTTCAGAACGATTCTGGAGGAGGCCGCCATGAGCAGACAGCGCGATATACAGGACAGCATCAACGGCATTGGCGAGCGCGTCAGCGAACGCGTGCGTCACTATGCCGACGAAGCGGCCGAACGGGCCGGCTCGCTGACCGAGCGCGGCCAGCGCCTGCGCGAGCGCTTCGGGCAGCGGCAGGGTCAGTATGGCCGGCGCATTGCACATGCGGCCGAGGACCTGGCCGATGAGGCGAACTATCAGTATCGCCGGCTGCGCAGGCAGGTGAAGCGGCACCCGACGGCCACAGTGGCGATCGTTGCCGGCACCGTGGGAGCTTTTTTGTTGCTGCGGCATATCTTTCGCAGCGACGACGATTGATGTCAACGAGAGTTATTGAGCAAAAAAGCCCGCCGATTGGCGGGCTTTTTTGTGCAAATGAAATTGATGCTAACGCGTTGTAGGGCCGCCCCTCACCCCGACCCTCTCCCCCGGCAAAACCAGGGGAGAGGGAGCCGACTGGGGCAGGTCTCATGGTTTCGCACTTGCGTGGACAGCTCCCTCTCCCCCGGCGCTGGGGTGGGGCTGCGCGCGGCACAAAAAAAAACGCCACTACGACACGGACTTCTCCAATTCGACCGGATCCAAGAGTTGCACCGGCCTGCTGCGAGCCATGCCGCCAAGATGCCTCCTGACTAGATCGCGCAATGCATCGGATGGCTCAAGCCGATCTCGGCCAACTATCTGAAAGAAATTCGCCAGCACCATGTATGGCGTGCCGAGCAAGCCAAATGGAAACCCCCACCAGCCCAGCAGAAGGCAAAACCCCGCTGCCTTGAAATTTTCCCGATTTCCGCATTTGTGGCAGCACAGATGCTTTTCCGTTTTAAAGCGCGTGAATACTAATGCTGACCATACCCAATGCGAACTACGCAATTCGACAATGCCGCGATGCCGACGGCAACGCGGACAAGCTCCATTACGCAAAGCCATGGCATGGGCATGAACCTTTTCATCAGTCATGTCGACGGTTTCGAGGTACGGCAGACTGACACCGCGCTCCGTCAGCAACTCGCGAATCGCAGCGCGCGCGTCATCGGTAAGCTCATTCTTCGCAAGTCGGTCAAGCAAGACCTGGCTTTCCGTCCTGCAGAAATTCCGCAGGTAGTCTTCCTTCGAATACATTGCGCTTCCCCCTGTGGATGGCTCCAGCAGCATCCGCCAAGAAAAAGCCCGCCTTGCGGCGGGCCTTCTTTCCCAAAAGCGATCCTATCAAACCGTCAACGGATTCGGCTTTTCCGGATCGAGCTTGTACGTCTTGATCGCACGCGCGACATCCTTCGCGTTGACCTTGCCATCCTTCGCCAGCGCCGCCAGCGCCGCATGGGCAATCCAGTAACGATCGACCTCGAAGAAACCACGCAGATGGTCACGGGTATCCGAACGACCGTAACCGTCCGTACCCAGCACCGTGTAGCGCATGCCATCGGGCATGAACGCGCGGATCTGATCGGCGTATTCGCGTACGTAGTCGGTCGCGGCGATCGCCGGACCTTGATGACCCTGCAGCAGGCCGGTGACGTACGGCACGCGCTGCTCGGCTTCCGGATGCAGGCGGTTCCAGCGTTCGGCGTCGAAGCCTTCGCGACGCACTTCGCTGAAGCTCGGCACCGACCAGATGTCGGCGGTGACGCCGAAATCCTTCTCCAGCAATTCGGCCGCCGCGATCACTTCGCGCAGGATCGTACCCGAGCCCAGAAGCTGCACGCGCGGCTCGCCCTTCTTCGGCTTGCCGCCATCCTTGAACAGGTACATGCCCTTGATGATGCCTTCCTCGACGTCCTGCGGCAGATCGGGATGGCTGTAATTCTCGTTCATCACGGTGATGTAGTAGTACACGTCTTCCTGCTCTTCGAGCATGCGACGCGTACCGTCCTGCAGGATCACAGCCACTTCATAAGAGAACGTCGGGTCATACGACTTCACGTTCGGAATGGATCCGGACAGCAGGTGCGAATGGCCGTCCTCGTGCTGCAGGCCCTCACCGTTGAGCGTGGTGCGACCCGACGTACCGCCGATCAGGAAGCCGCGCGCACGCATGTCGCCAGCCGCCCACGCCAAATCGCCGATACGCTGGAAACCGAACATCGAGTAGTAGATGAAGAATGGCAGCATCGGCTGGTTGCTGATGCTGTAGCTGCTGGCTGCGGCCATCCAGGAAGCCATGCCACCGGCCTCGGAAATACCTTGCTGCAGCACCTGGCCCTTCTGATCCTCGCGGTAATACAACAGCTGGTCGGCATCCTGCGGACGGTACTTCTGACCGAACGGCGCGTAGATACCGATCTGGCGGAACATGCCCTCCATACCGAAGGTACGCGCCTCGTCGGCGACGATCGGCACAATACGCTCGCCGATCTGCTTGTCGCGCAGCATGAGGTTCATGCCGCGCACCAGCGCCATCGTGGTGGAGATTTCGCGGTCGCCCGTGCCCTTGGTAATCTGCTCGAAGGCCGGCAGTTCCGGAGCCTTGAGCTTGACGTCGGCATGACGGCGACGCTGCGGCAGCGCTCCGCCGAGCTGGCGGCGACGCTCGAGCATGTACTGCACTTCCGGCGAATCTTTGCCCGGGTGAAAGTACGGCACGTCGGCCAGCTTGTCGTCCGGCACCGGAATATTGAAACGGTCGCGGAAATGACGCACGGCCTCCGCGTCCAGCTTTTTCTGCTGATGCGTCGGGTTCTGCGATTCGCCGGCCGCACCCATGCCGTAACCCTTGACCGTCTTGGCCAGGATCACCGTGGGCATGCCCTTGGTGTTCACTGCCGCGTGATAAGCCGCATAGACCTTGTGCGGATCGTGACCGCCGCGGTTCAGGCGCCAGATATCGTCATCGGACAGGTTGGCGACCAACGCGGCCGTTTCCGGATACTTATTGAAGAAGTGCTCGCGCGTGTAAGCGCCGCCGAAGGCCTTGCATGCCTGATACTCACCATCGACGGTTTCCATCATCAGCTTGCGCAGCACGCCCTTGGAATCGCGCGCCAGAAGTGGATCCCAGTAGCTGCCCCAGATCAACTTGATGGCGTTCCAGCCGGCACCGCGGAAGACGCCTTCGAGTTCCTGGATGATCTTGCCGTTGCCGCGCACCGGACCGTCCAGGCGCTGCAGGTTGCAGTTGATCACGAAGATCAGGTTGTCCAGCCCTTCGCGGCCGGCCAGCGAGATGGCGCCGAGCGACTCCGGCTCGTCCGTCTCGCCGTCACCCAGGAAGCACCACACCTTGCGGTCGCTCTTGGGGATCAGGCCACGATGCTCCAGATACTTCCAGAACTGTGCCTGGTAGATCGCCTGGATGGGCCCCAGGCCCATGGACACCGTCGGCACCTGCCAGTAGTCGGGCATCAGCCAGGGGTGCGGGTAGGAGGACAGGCCACGGCCCTTGCCGACCACTTCCATGCGGAACAGATCGAGCTGCTCTTCGCTCAGGCGGCCTTCGAGGAACGAGCGCGCATACACGCCCGGGCTGGAATGGCCCTGGTGGAACACCAGGTCGCCCGGATGCTCGGCGCTGGGTGCGCGCCAGAAATGGTTGAAACCGACGTCGTACAACGTGGCCGACGAGGCGAAACTGGCGATATGGCCGCCCAGCTCGCCCGGCTTGCGGTTGGCGCGTACTACCATCGCCATCGCGTTCCAGCGGATCAGCGTGCGGATACGCCATTCCAGCGCCGCATCGCCAGGGCTCTTGGCCTCGGTATTGGGCGAGATGGTGTTGATGTATTCAGTGGTTGGATCGAACGGCAGGTAGCCGCCTGCACGACGGGTCGAATCGACCATGCGCTCCAGGAGGTAGTGCGCTCGTTCGGTGCCGTCATGGCTGATCACCGCGTTGAGCGATTCGATCCATTCCTGAGTTTCGGTGGGGTCGAGGTCCTGGTGCAGGATGTCGTCGAGCTGATCCATGGGGATGCGTATCTCCGCGGCGCCGAAGGGGCCGGGCCGCTATAGGTGAATCGCCTGCGCGAAGAAGGCGGGGAACTGTCTGAGTTTAGCTCCGATGCGGCGCCGCGCCAATTCATAACTGCCAATACGCAAGCGCATTGCTGCGTTGCAGCAATGCGCTTGCGAGTCGCGAGATATACCTCTCCCCAGCCGGCCTTACAGAGGCCTGTCAGGGCATCAGAGATTGGCGCAACGCCGTTATCTTCCAGGTCTGGTCCGGCCCCACCGCTTTGAAGCGTAACCAATCCTCAGGAATGGGCGGCTGATTGCCGGTGAGAACCGGCACGAAAACACCCGGCACCGGCTGCGACGGATAGTTGGACCAGGGGATCAACAAATCGTGGAACGGATTCTTCGGGAGATCCTGATACCTGTCCTTGTCCTCGGTACGTACATCGACCAATCCGCCTGGACTGACGTGTAAACGCCAATCGTCGGCAGCGCCGTTGTACAACGAATAAATCCTGTCTGCGCGCCACTCCCAGTGCTGATCGTTATTGAGGGTGCAGCGCGCCGTGATGACTTGATGCCCTCCCGGCGACAAACCGCTCGGCAGCATCTGCATACATTGACCCGAGCCGCGATTGATGTAGCGCCCTTCGCCATCGAAACGCCATTGCGCATGCTTCTCGTCGAGGAACGTCGGGCGTCCGGTGTCTGGACAAGTACGCAGGACGACATTGCCGCCATCGTCCCAAAGGCAGCCGCCATTGTCCTTTTCCGATCGAATGAACACGGCCGTTTCGCGAGTCAGATAAGCCGACCCCAGATCGACGGTCAGACCGGCGGCAGCCTGATATCGGCTATCGGGGGTGACTTCTACCTTGGAGCCGTCGTACTTTGCATTTTCGATCGTCGACTGAGCATCCAGGGAAATCGTTCCCTGATAAGCCGCGTCGAACTCCCATATGGCAAACGTTTGCGGCGAAGCCGCGCGCATGGTCGGCGTAACGCGTTCGATCGTCGGCTTCTTGCCGAAATATTCCTTGTTGCCAAAAATAGCCGGCGCCAGCTCTATGCTCCATTGAGCCGCCACACCTCCGCTTGCCGGCTGAGACGACGAGATCAGGAAATAATCCTTGACACTGAAGGCGATGGCTTTCTCTTCCTTGTATGTCCGCGAAAAATCAAAGCGGAACTTCAGTTTCGTCGACGCGTCAGGCACCCTCCCTTGCAAGCCACCGCTTATTTCGCGCGAAATATTGAAGCCATAGGTTGTTTCTTTGACGCGCGTATCGCTGATATTGATATCTGTGCGGTTATCCGACAGAGGGAATTGCTCCACTAAACTCGGCGCAATAGTCGCATCCGCCGATCTGAAGTTCTGACTGAGCTTATAGCGATAAGGAACAGTCAGCGTGCCTCCGGAGAGGCCGTTATCGTGGGGAATCATGTTGTAACTCGACTTGGCTACAACAACGAACTTGTCTTTGCTCGTCGTGGAATCACGAATTACCGTCATATTGAGCGTCGCGGAGCTGCCGTTTCCGCTCGACGCATATCTGGTTTCGGAAAGATCCATCCGTGGCAATGCATGGCGCTCCCCGATATCCGCATCGGCGCGGTTGTCATGCTCTGACCCGCCCCTGGAAACACCGCGAGGAGCCTCTTGGCGCTTGCCCATTATTTCATGAACATCGCTCACCAACTGGCGAGCCGCCACATGCACGTCATGCGAAGCACTCGGAATATCGAGAGAAAACACGCGCCACTGGTTTCCGGTTCGGACGTATACCGCAGCGGCAGCATTCGAGGCAAAGCCAAACACATTCGAGACAGCACGCAATGCCGATTCGTTCGACCCTACACCCAATACGAGCACCGGGATATGCGCATCGAACATGGCCTTCACTTGCTGCCGATTGCCAGCATCGCTGAGTGCCTCCGCCCACACCCACCCCATGTCGTGACCGCTATTCGTACGCTCGACGTGGGAAAGCCGGGCCAGTTGAGCACCGGCTTGCAAAACCCCTGAACTCAAAACATCCGGGAGGGCGTCGAGGAGCGCGCTGCCTACCTGGTCGTGCAACGCCCAACCGGGCAATGGTCGATTGAACTGTGGCGCACTAGCCGATGACGCTATCGAAGAAAAGCAGAGTACGCATCCAATAGCCGTGGAAAGCTTCCACATACTGAGACTTCCATGAAGTAATCGAAGAAGTCAGCAGAATAGGCTGTCATATGGCGTTGAGCTGTAGCGCTATCTCTATGTAAGCATCCTACAAATCCGACGGTGTGCATCAGCGATAACGTCAGACCCGCGTCGCCAACCACAAAGGACGACTCAAAAAAGAGCCGTGTCAAAATGTGGCGGCGTACAGCGATAACCGAGGGCGCACGCCCTCGGCTCGATCTCCATCAACGGCGGCTTTCGCTTTGTGCCGCGCGAATCTGCGCATCGACCGCGGCGATTGCGGTCATGTTGACCACGCGGCGAGGCGTCGAGGCTGGCGTGAGGATATGCGCAGCTTTATCCACGCCCATCAGGATCGGACCGATCGCCACACCATCGGTCATCACCCTAACCATGTTGTAAGCGATGTTGGCGGCATCGAGATTAGGCATCACGAACAAATTGGCGCGACCGGAAAGCGTGCTGTTAGGGAAAATCAGGCTGCGCACATTCTGGTCCCAGGCGCTGTCTGCCTGCATCTCGCCATCCACTTCCAGCTTGGGCAGCCGCTGGCGCAGGATCTGGTAGACCTTGCGCATCTTGGCAGCACTGGGATTGTCGTGACTGCCGAAGTTCGAGTGCGACAGCAATGCTACCTTCGGCTCGATACCGAACAGCTTGAGGCGATAACTCGCCTGCATCGTCGCCTCGGCAATCTGCTCGGCCGTCGGATCGATCTGCACATGCGTATCGAGGAAGAACCAGGCGCCCTTGTCGTTGATCACGCCGGTCATCGCCGAAGTGCAGCTGACGCCCGGATCCAACCCGAACACGCTGCGCATATAACCCAGTTTCTTGTGATAGCGCCCGACCAGGCCGCAGATCATGGCATCGGCTTCGCCGCGCTGAACCATGATCGAGGCGATCAAGGACGGACGCGAACGCACCAGGTTTTTTGCCGCCGCCGGGGAAACGCCGCGACGCTCGGTCATGGCATGGTATTGCTGCCAATAGTCGTTGAAACGCGGATCGTCGTTGATATTGGTCAGCTCGAAATCCACGCCCTCGCGCATGCGCAGGCCCAGACGCTTGATGCGGGTCTCGATAACATCCGGACGACCGATCAGGATCGGAAAAGCAAGCTTCTCGTCGATCACCGTCTGCACGGCACGCAGCACGGTTTCTTCCTCGCCTTCGGCGTAGACCACACGCTTGCGGTCGGCACGGGCGCGTTCGTACACCGGCTTCATGATCAAGCCGGTGCGGTAAATGAACTGGTCGAGTTTCTCGACATAGCCTTCCATGTCCACGATCGGACGGGTGGCCACACCCGAATCCATCGCTGCGCGGGCAATCGCCGGTGCCAACATGACCAGCAGGCGCGGATCGAAAGGACGCGGAATCAGGTAATCCGCGCCGAAGGTCGGCACATCGCCGCCGTAGGCGCCTGCCAGATCGCCGGCCTCCATGCGCGCCAGCTCGGCGATGGCGCGCACGCACGCCAGCTTCATCGCCTCGTTGATGACGGTTGCGCCGACATCGAGCGCACCGCGGAACAGGTACGGGAAGCACAGCGCATTGTTGACTTGATTCGGATAATCCGACCTGCCCGTGGCGATGATGCAATCCGGGCGCACCTTCTTGGCATCCTCAGGGAGGATTTCCGGCGACGGATTCGCCAGCGCCAGGATGATCGGGCGCTCGGCCATGCTCGCGACCATTTCCGGCTTGAGGATGCCGCCCGCGGATAGGCCCAGGAAGATATCCGCGCCTTCGACAATCTCCGCCAGCGTGCGCTTGCCGGTATCGCGCGCATAGCGCTGCTTATCCGGGTCCATATTATCGCGACCCGTGTAGAGCACACCGTCGCGGTCGAAACCGAGGATGTTCTCCGGCTTCAGGCCCAGCGCCACCAGCATGTCCAGGCAGGCAATGCCGGCCGCGCCGACGCCGGTCGTGGCAAGCTTGACGTCGCTGATCTTCTTTCCAACCACTTCCAGCGCATTGACCACCGCTGCGCCGACGATAATCGCAGTGCCGTGCTGGTCATCGTGGAATACAGGTATCTTCATGCGCTCGCGCAGCTTGCGCTCGACGATGAAGCACTCCGGTGCCTTGATGTCTTCCAGATTGATGCCGCCGAAGGTCGGCTCCAGGCTGGCAATGATGTCGACGAGCTTGTCCGGGTCTTTTTCGTCGATCTCGATGTCGAACACATCGATGCCAGCGAATTTCTGGAACAGCACCCCCTTGCCTTCCATCACCGGTTTACCGGCGAGCGGACCGATATTGCCTAGGCCGAGTACCGCCGTACCGTTGGTGATCACCGCGACAAGATTGCCGCGCGCGGTCAGCTCGCTGGCCTGCTGCGGGTCTTCCACGATGGCCTCGCAGGCATACGCCACACCAGGCGAATACGCCAGCGACAGGTCGCGCTGGGTAACCATGGGCTTGGTCGCGGTGACTTTGATTTTGCCTGGGCGCGGAAGGCGGTGGTACTCGAGTGCTGCCTGCCTGAAATCCTCGGGAATGGCCATGAATGTCCAGCTATGAAGAGAAAAAAGAAGGAGCGACGGCAATCGCCGTCAGACGAGACATCTTAGCACCCCAGCCGTCCACCTAGCCCGAAAGTAGCATCCGCTTTAGCGCCACCCCAGGCGCTATTGACCGACTCACTTTTATTGCAATGCATCATGGCCATGCATTGTGCACAAGACAGTCTTGTGCCATCGGAAAGCTACTTGGCAAGCGAACTCTTACGAAATATCGCGCTGATAAGACCCACCCGATTAATCGGCAAGGGACCACATGCATTTGGCATGCGTGCCCTCTAACCTCTCAGGCGCCACGACACGCCGGCACCGGCATTCCTTGAACATGGAAAAATCCTGATGGAACAGGTAATCGCAGTTAGATTCGAATCGCTACCCAGGCCCACCACCGGAAACGGCTGACCGTTTGCCTGGCCGGATTGCTCGCTGCGGTCGCCACCCGACGACATCGCCATAGCCACTGCGATCGATACATGTCATTCGACGGCAGTTACCGATACAAGGCCCGGCCCATTGCAAGACGACTCCCCATTGCATGCTCGGCAACGATCAAGCTGTCCACTCTTTCCCGAGCAACGGCGCAGGCGCGCCTCCGGTTGGGCTGCATCGATAACATATTTTCTGCCGTTTCGCCCGGGACTTTGCCATACGGCCTTGAAGACAACGTAAAGATCTTACTCTTCCGCAGGGCAACTTCAGTCGCGACGCAGACTTAGGGTGAGGCACAATCCGCACGATCGAAGGGAGTCTCCCACCGCTTCGCGCCGAGCTACGCCATTCTCCAGGACCAAGACACCATGACGACCCGCACCGCCAAGATCCTGCTACCGCTCATGCTGGCGGCGTTCGCCTTCAGCGCCGCACTCAACAACATCGTCGATTACGGTTCGAATTTCCTCTTCGTGCAGCATGTCCTGTCAATGGACACGACTTTCCCCGGTAACGCACTGATGAACCGGGCGATACCCCACCCCATCGCGTGGCATGTCGGCTACGGGATCATCATCGCCATCGAAAGCCTTGCCTGCCTGCTATGGCTTGGCGGCGCCATCGCCTTGTGGCGAGCACGTAAGAAGGATAGCGCCCGTTTCAACGAAGCCAAGCGCCTGGTCATCGCCGGATGCGTCACGGGTTTCATGCTGTGGTTCTTCGGCTTCATGGTGATCGGCGGCGAATGGTTTCTTATGTGGCAATCGAAGACCTGGAACGGGCAGAACGCCGCCTTCATGTTCTACATGGCCGTCCTCGGCGTCCTGGTTTTCGTCGCCCAGCCGGAGGCCGACCTGCGGGCAATGACTCAGAGCTGACCCAAGCGGGGTGAGGCGAGGAGACAACGCAGCCTTCAAGGACGAGACCGCACCCGCTTATGGAAACGCCGACTATTTACGTCGATCACTACGCTAGACAGTCCCCGTATCACTGTTTATATCGATCAGTTTAAATTTATACTACCATGGCTCAACATATTGGAAATTATTTTCAACGTAGACCACCATACCTCCATCATCAAGATAGACAAAAAAATGTACAGATCGCTTCTTTGTCGATAAAGAAGGATCCCAAGCATCATACACCCTGGAAAAATCAGACTCTTGGACACCAGAAATCAAGTGTGGTAATTGAAAAAAACCGTGCCCGCGCTCCGAGTAGACTTCGTAACTCATCCCCTTCTTCTTCAAAAAATCTAGAAAAGTAGCCTCTGTTACAGGCAATCGGAAACTTGGAGCATACATCTGATCAAATGTCTTCTCTCCCTCATAACCTCTAAAGGAGTTCAACTCCTTCGCACTAGAGACCTGCGCGTCCACGGAATGCGAAAAGAAAGCCAACGCAAGTAAAATAGGAGTAATTGTTTCGAATTTTTTCATTTATCCAACCCACCCAAGCTGTAAGGACCGCCCTTCGGATTGCCAGTTAGAGGGTCTATTATTTGTTCGGATTTACCGTCTCCTCCTTGATTTCCCGTGGGAATCACATGATCAGCCCCCCCAAAAAACTCATCCTGATGCGGAGGACCTTGACCCGTCAGCGACCAATAAACGGTATTTGCATACATATTCGAATTATTACTCTGCCCTTGATATGGCAAGCTTAAATCATTTATATAGCTACTCAGCGATCTAGCCTGAGAAAGAACATCAGATATACTCTACGACAATCGATCCAACGCCGCTGAACGGTCCGCAGTTCGCCAAAAGGGTTTTCACCCAGGGGCTGGATGTCCTCGCTTACCTTGATGCGCTTCTGGAACTCGCTTTCAGGTGTCACTGCAGCAGATTGCGACCACGCATGCGTCCAGACCGAACTCAAGACAAGCGCGCACCATACCAAGCGCATTCCGCGCCGGTTCCCTAGCCACATAAATTGTCCCCTAATCCGTTAAACCCAGACATTGCGTCAAGGTTTTGCGAAAGCTAACGCCAGGAAACTGCCAATACAAGCGGCAAGTTCTTGCGAGACTCACTCCTACCGCAATAGGACACGCTTTCTCGATAATCCGAATCATTGAGAAGTGTTTTTAAAGCTCCCTGAAATCACTCCAACAAACTAAGGAATGCTCCTCGTTCCGGCAAAAGAAACCACCCCGCAAGTGCTGGAGGCCCCAATCATGTCCATGATCTGCAAACCCACGAGAAATCGCAGCCAGTCTTAAATTACACGCCCACCGAAAGCGTCTCCGCATCCACCTTCGACATCCGCACATGATTGATGAACAGCGAGAACGCCAACTTTCCGGCTAGTCCGTGCACATGCTGCATCCACGGCGGCAGCCAACGGGGGGCGACGATGGCACCAGAGGCGAAGTAAGGCTCCAGGCTCATGACGTCGTGCAAGGCCAATTTGCCGGCGAACAGATGGCGCAGCAGATCCATGCGCCGCTGCTTCAGAGCCCAACGGAAGAAGGTATGCACGGCCAACAGGCCAGACAGATACACGTTGTCCTTGGCAAAGGCCGCGCCGCCGGTAAGCGGTACGCCACGAAACACGCGTTGCGCGGAATGAAAGCTGTCAGCCGGCGTCTGTCCGCAGTCCTTGAAGTACTTGTAGACCTCGACGAAGTCAGCGCCGTTGAGCGCCATATCGATGGCGATGATGCGCAAGCTGATGCGCTTCAGGCGCGAGATGTCGATCGCGCCGGCCATCAGCTCGGCAAATACCGCAAGACCTTCCTGCGTTGCCGTCACACGCGGCGATGTACGTGCCAGCGAAGCGAGCAGTGGCTGCGCCCGGCCGTTGAGGGCGGTAAGCGAATGCACGAAGGCCTCGTGGGCCAGCAGCTGATGCCGGTCGTATTCGCTGAAGCGTGTGCCACCGCGCAGGCGCACACGTGTGGCACCGGCCGCGGCCTTCGCGGTCAATTCGCTGTCGACCTCTACGCTGATCACACCTGCACCGAAGAATTCGTCGAGCACGCGTGCCAGGTCGGTGCGCAGAGCTTCGGCGGAGATATTCGCGCCTATATCGTCGTCTTCCAGGTCGGCACCGAGTTCGTCGGCCAATTCGACAAAGTAATGTGCAGCATCGAGGTTGCTTCGGCTACTCCCGGGAATCGAGTCTCCAGGTCGGCCGTACAGGGCAATCGACGGCGCGGTCACACCGTCGGTTCCCACGGCTTCGAGCATTTCAGCGGCAATTCGCCAGGATTCGGCGGTGCGCTTGAGGTATTCGCCGAGGGGGTCGTCGTCGCCCGCCTCGCGCTCGATGGCCGCAAGCTCTGCGCGGGCCTCGGCCAAATCGGGACGCTGATATTGCACCTCAGGGAGCGTATAGCGCCCCTTCGCATAGCCCTCGATCATGCGGTCTTCCAACGAGGCCGGCCATGCCACCGTCGGCAGGATGCGAATACCGCGGACCGCACCGAGCAGGCGATGATCGAGATCCGCGTAACGCTGCAATTCGGGAACGACTTGAGGCTGCGCGCTCATTTTACGCTCCTGCGATGCGGCTCGATCCGCATCGAATACCCCATCCTCGGCGAGACCGCTCGCCGGTACCTACCTCTGCCGAGAGAGGACAAACGCTGCTTGGCAACCATTCGGCGATACTATTCCCAAAATCCCTGGATAACGAGGGGCTATTCTCGTTCACGCGAACCACGTGGCGAATGCGGTCGTGCCGGCGGGCGGCCGCCGCGTTGGCGGCGCAGTCGTGCCTCGAGCGTGGCGGCCTGCTCTTCGCGCTCGTCGCGCAGCTTGAGGTAATTGCGCCAGCGTTCGGCCGATAATTCTCCGCGATCCAGTGCCGCCTGCACCGCACAACCCGGCTCGCTGCCATGACCGCAATCGGCAAAGCGGCAACCTTCGGCCAGCGCTTCGATGTCGGCAAACAGATCGAGATTTTCATCGCCAGTCAGCTTCAGCTCGCGCATGCCTGGCGTGTCGATCAGGCAACCGCCGCTGGGCAATTCAAGCAATGCGCGATGCGTGGTGGTATGACGGCCGCGGCTATCGTGTTCGCGCACCGCGCCCGTGGCCATACGTTCGCTGCCAAGCAACGTATTGGTGAGGGTCGACTTGCCCGCGCCTGACGATCCCACCAGCACCGCGCTATCGCCCGGCTTGAGGTACGGCAACAGCAATGCCACGCTGGCTGGATCCTTGCCGTTGATCGCATGCACCGGCGTGCCCGGGGGCAGGCGTTCGCGCAAGGCCGCCATGACCGCGTCGGCATCCTCACGTGTATCGAGTTTACTCAGCAGCACCACTGGCTGTGCACCGGAACCCTCGGTCAGCGACAGATAGCGTTCGATCCGCGCGGGATTGAAATCGCCATCGAGACCGGTCAATACCAGTACGTAATCGATATTCGCGGCGATGATCTGGCGCTCGTAGCGCTCGCCTGCCGCTGCCCTGGACAGCAAGGTACGCCGCGGGAGCACCTTGACGATATGCGGCGGACGTCCTTCTTCCAACTCCACAAAGTCACCAACCGACGGCCGTTCGGCCGGATCGAGTCCACGCTTGAGGAAGTACCCTGCCGGCTGCGCACCGAACAGGTTGCTGCCGTCGTGCAACTCATAGCCAGCGCGATGCTGCGCCACCACGCGTGCCAGTCGTCGTCCATCGCCCGGCAGCGTGTCGCCACGCCAGCCGATCCGGCGCAGGCGCTCGATCGCTTGGGAGTCAGTCATGGGGGAGCATTATGCCTGCGGGTCGCCGGGAGTGGCTGTTTTTTGGCCGTCAGCGGTAAGGCAGCGTATAGGTGAGGACGGAGGAGATAGTTCCCGGCTCCCCCAGGACGCTCAACGCTGCTAGCATCCAAAGCGCAAACGAGAATCCTGCCAAAGGACCCAAGCAGTGGCTTCGATCAAACCCAGCGCCCACCTGGCGGAGGTGCGCTATGAAATCCGCGGCGCGCTGACTCGGCGTTCGCGCGAACTGGAAGCGGCGGGGCTGCCGATCATCAAGCTCAATATCGGCAACCCCGGACGTTACGGTTTTGAAACACCCGCGCATCTGCGCGAGGCGATTGCCGCGCATCTGCGCGACAGCGAAGCCTACGGCCATGAACAAGGCCAGGAGGAAGCCCGTGAGGCCATCGTGCACCAACAGTGCGCTCGCGGTGCGCGCGGCGTGGATATGGAACGCGTATTCGTCGGCAACGGCGTCAGCGAACTGATCGACCTCGGCCTGCGCGCCCTGCTGCAACCCGGCGACGAAGTGCTGCTGCCCAGCCCGGACTATCCGCTGTGGAGCGCCGCGACCATCCTTAATGACGGCAAGCCGCGCTACTATCGGTGCCAGGCCGAAAACGGCCACCTGCCCGACCCGGCCGAGATCGAATCGCTGGTTACGCCACGCACGCGCGCGTTGGTATTGATCAATCCGAACAATCCCTCCGGCGCGGTCTATCCGCGCGAATTGCTGGAGCAAATCGTCGCGATCGCCGCACGGCATGGGCTGTTGCTTTTCAGCGACGAGATCTACGACGAGATTCTCTACGACCGTACGGTCTTCCAGCCACTGGCCGAAGTGGCCGGCGATATTCCGTGTGTGAGCTTCGGCGGTTTGTCCAAAGTGCACCGCGCATGCGGTTATCGCGTAGGCTGGATGAGTCTTTCCGGCGACCCGAGTCGCAGCGCGGACTATCGCGACGCCCTGCAGCTCCTTGCAGCCCTACGCCTATGCGCCAACGTCACGGCGCAGTGGGCGGTGCGGCCGGCGCTGGAGAGCGCGCCGACCATCGGCGCGCTGACCGCACCCGGCGGTCGTTTGCATGAAGCAAGGCGTGCCGTGCTCGAAGGCGTGGCGGCAAGCGAGTTTCTCGACCTGGTCGCACCGGCAGGGGCGTTATATGCGTTCCCGCGCGTTCGCGCCGATCGCCTGGCCGATTTCGACGACAACGCTTTCGCGTTGCGGCTGCTGGAAGAAGAATCGGTGCTGGTGGTACCGGGCAGCAGCTTCAACGTGCCGCATAGCCGGCACCTGCGCCTGACCTTGCTGCCGCCGCCGGATCAGTTGCGTGAGGTGTTCGTGCGCATCGAGCGAGTGCTGTCACGCATGGCCGCCGAGCAAGCGCCGCGTACAGCTGCCGCGGTAGCCTGAAGTACCGCATGCGTTATCTGGCGTTGGGCGATTCGTACACGATTGGCGAGGGCGTACCCGAAACGGGACGCTGGCCGGCACAACTGTGCACCTGCTTGCGGACGCAAGGTTTTCGATTCGACGATCCGCAGATCGTCGCGACGACCGGCTGGGCGACCGACGAACTCGCTGCGGCGATCGACGCCGCGGCGCTGGTGCCGACTTACGATCTGGTCAGCCTGCTGATTGGTGTCAACAACCAGTACCGCGGTCGCGGTATCGACAATTACCGGGTCGAGTTCGAGCAACTGTTGCTACGGACCATCGAACTGGCCGGCCATCGGCCGCAGCGCGTTTTTGTGCTGTCTATTCCCGATTGGGGCGTTACCGCGTTCGGTCGGGAATCGGGACGCGATCTCGAGCGCATCGCCCGCGAGATCGATGCGTTCAATATGACCGCGCAGCAATGTTGCGCCGAACGGGGCGTGACCTGGGTCGATGTAACGGGGCTGTCGCGCGCCCATCCGAGTGAAGTGGTCGAGGATGGACTGCATCCTTCGGCGCAACAGTATGCGCGCTGGACCGAGGCGGCGATGTCTGCGGCAAAGCAGGCTCTCGCAAAGATGTGATCGCTCGGCCGCAGCTGGCCGCCCCCTACCCCAGCCCTTTCCCCCGGCAAAGCCCCGGGAGAGACAGCCTGGCTGAGGGAAGTTGCGGCCCTTCGCACTTGCCTAACCTGCTCCCAGGGTTTGCCGCCGGAGGCTGCAGTGAACAGGCAGCCGTGATGCGTCGCAACAGCTCTGCAACCTTCCCGCCATCGCACGGAGACGTGATTCGGGCAGTCTGGCATCCCGGGTAAACCACCGGGAGTCGAGCGCCATGATCACCTATCGCTGCCGCGCCGCCTTTATTTCCGACGTTCACTTGGGCACGCCCGATTGCAAGGCGGGCTACCTGCTCGATTTCCTGCGCAGTCTGCGCTGCGAGAAGCTTTATCTCGTCGGCGACATCGTCGATATGGAAGCCCTTGGCAAGCGCATGTGGTGGCACGCCGATCACAGTGCGGTGCTGGCGGAAATCTTCGACATGGCGCGTCGTGGCGTCGACGTTACCTATATCCCCGGCAACCATGATGCGCCTATGCGTGGCTTGGCCGGCCAGACCTTCGGCGGGGTCAAGATCGCCCTGGATGCCGTCCACGAGGGTGCCGATGGCCGCCGCTACCGGGTCAGCCATGGCGACGAATTCGACCCCGAGCAGGTCGGCCGGACCTGGCTGGTCCATCTGGGCGAGGTCATGCATCGCTTTATCTGTTGGACCAATCGCCGCGTACATAAGATGCGACAGCGGATGGAACTGCCTTACCTGCCGCTATCGATCATCATCAAATCGCATATCGGCAAGGCGCTGGACTACATCCGCTCCTACGAGGCGCGCGTTGCGGCCGACGCGCGCGAGCGGGGTTTCGATGGGCATATCTGCGGACACATCCATTTCGGTCATGTGCGGGCGATCGACGGAGTGCTGTATCTCAACGACGGCGACTGGGTCGAGCACTGCACTGCCCTGGTCGAGGACGACACCGGCGCGATGGAACTGCTGCACTGGAGCGAGCAGCCAGCGGCCCTGGGGCGGGCCAGCCGCGAGCTAGTCCTACCCTCGCCCGCCGCCGCGCTGGCCCTTGCCCCGTTGGCAAGGCGGTACCGGGATTTGTCGGAGTTGCGACCGGCGGCGTGACAAAAGGGGGGAGGGACGAGTAGCGAGGGCGCAAGTCCGCACGACTGGCGCCAGGCTGTAAACCTGCGATAGCGCCGTCGTATAGCAAAAGCTCGTAGCAGTGCTCATCTGTGCGCCCTCGCTACTCACCCCTTGTCCCTAAATAGCCTTGCAATGGGCGCCTCGTGCCCATATGAGGAGTATCATCCTCTTTTCAGCCCAACTTGCCGGAAGCCCCCATGTCCCTCGACACCGCCACCCGCGCCCGCATCGAAACCCTGCTCAAAGACCACCGCGTGGTGTTGTTCATGAAGGGCACTCGCCAACAGCCGATGTGCGGCTTCTCGGCTGCGGCGACCAATACCCTCAATGAGCTGCTGCCCGATTACCACACGGTCAATGTGCTGGAGGATCCGGAGATCCGCGAGGGCATCAAGGCTTACGGCGACTGGCCGACGATTCCGCAACTTTACGTAGAAGGCGAACTGGTCGGTGGTGCCGACATCATTCGGCAAATGTACGGCAGCGGCGAGCTGCATCAGCTGTTTGGCGCAACACCGCCGGACCGCACTCCGCCGGAAATCACGATTACCGATAAGGCCGCCGAGGCGATCCGCCAGGGCACGGCCAGCGCGCAGGGTGTGGCGCTGCACTTGGAGATCGGCCCCGACCATAGCGCCGGCTTCCAGCTGGCGCCGGCCGGCGACCACGACATTGTGGTGACGTCCAACGGTATCGAGGTGCATTTCGATCCCGGCAGTGCGCAGCGCGCCAAGGGCATCGTAATCGATTGGGTTTCCACCGTGCAGGGGGAGGGCCTGAGCCTGAAATTCCCAGGTGCACAGACCATCGGCTCGATCACCGTGCAAGAACTCAAGCAACGGCTGGCCGAAGGCAGCATCACCTTGATCGATGTGCGCCCGGCCCATGGGCTCGCCGCGGCGGCGGCGCTGCCACAGGCGCGTGTGCTGGAAGAGGAAGGCTACGAAGCACTGGCTGCCCTGCCGAAGGACACGCCACTGGCTTTTATCTGCCACCACGGTATTTCCAGCCAGGGCGTAGCCGAACGATTCGCAGCTCACGGTTTCAGCCAGGTGCACAACGTCGAAGGCGGCATGGACGCCTGGTCTCGTGAGATCGATCCTACCGTTCCACGCTACTGAGCCCGGCTGCCTTTCCGTCAGCTCAAGGAAAGCCCGCCACACGGCGGGCTTTTTCATTTGCCTACCTTGGCGCCCGCCTTTTGTTCACTATTGGTTAATAAATCGCATAAACAGACCGCAAGCTAATGCGCCACCTCTTAACCAAGCGCGTAATTAATTGCTGTTAATCGAACCTTATTGCGGCACTCGTTTACAAAACAGCACTAAATCCCGCATCACACCCACAAATCGGTCGCATGTCGTTCAAAAATTTGCGACGCAAGAAAAGTGCCAACGGGCCTTTTCGACAAGTTTTTGTCGTCGTTATAACCGTTGCGTAACTTTTCCACGCATCGTAGTGTCGAATCCGCGCCAGAACTTTCGATTTTGGGGACAAGTCCGCTGGCGCAGGGGAGTCTTCTTTCAATGCCGAGCTTTTCCCGTTACCGCAGCGCGAGCTGAGGTGGCGCGGATGAGTGCGGAAAAACAAAAACTTGCAGCTTTTGGGGAGGCCAGGTCGCACAGGCCTGAGCTGACCACTCTAAATTTCGGAGGGTGAGTCGATGCAGTTTCGTAATGGTTTTCCAATCAAGCGCCAAGCGATCGCCTTTGCGGTGACGCTCGCGCTCGGCGCGTCGGCGGGTACCGCCATCGCACAAAGTAATGCTACCGGCTCGATTTTCGGTACGGCCGAAGCCGGCGATACCGTTCATATCGAAAGCATCGGCACCGGTTTGAAGCGTGACATCACCGTCGATTCCAGCGGCCGTTATCGCGCTGCTTCGCTGCCCATCGGTACCTACAAGGTATCCTTGGTCAAGAATGGCTCGACGGTATCCTCACGCGACAACGTGCAGACCCAGATCAGCCAGGGTACCGAGGTCTCGTTCGCCGCAGAAGCCAGCACGGCCAATGCGCAGAATCTGTCTGCGGTGCAGGTCGTCGGCAATGCGCTGCCCTCGATCGACGTTTCGTCGGTCGACTCGCGCGCCGTGATCAACGCCGACCAGCTGGCCAAGCTGCCGATCGCCCGCACCTCGATCAGCTCGGTCGCGCTGCTGGCTCCCGGTACCACGCCGGCAGCACGCGGCTACGGCAATGCACTCTCCTTCGGCGGTTCGTCCGCCTCGGAAAACGCCTACTACATCAACGGCTTTTCCGTCACCAATCCGCTGACCGGCGTGAGCTCGCGCCAGTTGCCGTATGACGCGATCGATCAGGAGCAGGTGCTGATCGGCGGTTACGGTGCTGAATACGGTCGCTCAACCGGCGGCGTGATCAACGTGGTGACCAAGCGCGGTACCAACGAATGGAAGGGTGATTTCCAGGTGTTGTGGGCACCGGATAGCCTCGCCCAGACGCCGCGTAATGTGTTCCGTCGCAATGGCACGCAGTACCAGATTGGCAACGCGTTCGCTCCGCAGGATAACGAGAGCCTGCAGTACTCCGGCTCGATCGGTGGCGCACTGATCAAGGACAAGCTGTTCTTCTTCGGCGCAGCGGACATGATCCACTCCACCGACAAGTTCTACACCCCGTCGGCCGGCGCGCCGCCGACCAATTCGGTGCAGAACGACAGCAACAAAATTACGCGTTGGTTGACCAAGTTCGACTGGAACATCACTGACAACAACATCATCGAATTCACCGCCCTCGGCGACGATGAAACCACCGATTCGTCGATCTATGGTTACAACTACGGTACCGGTCAGGTGGGTAGCTACCTCGGTCACCAGTACACCAAGAACTACAACGGCACCCAAACCAACGGCACGCCCGGCGGTAACGTGTATGTAGGCCATTACACCGGCTACATCACCGACGACCTGACCATCAATGCGATGTACGGCAAGAGCAACGCCAAGCACGAGCAGGACGTTACGTCTGCAGCAGGCGGCACAGCTTGCCCGTCGATCGCCGACAACCGTGCTATCGCAGCGACCGACCCGGCACCGAGCTGCCAGTTCGGCAATGCAACCGTATTGGCCCCCGGCTCGAAGGACAGCACCACCGGCTGGAGCTTCAACGTCGAATATCGCCTGGGCAGCCATGACCTGCGCGCTGGTATGGACAACTATCAGCTGCGCGCGACCTGGGGCAGTTCTCCGGTCGGCGGCACCCAGTGGCGCTACAACGACCTGGGCGATGGTTCGGCCATCCAGCAGCGTTTGATCAATCTCGGCCTCGACCCGGGCCTGTACAACCCCGCCGACTTCGCCAATGGCTATTACGTCGAGTCGACCGGCTTGACCACCGGCACCTCGGCGCGCACGGCTCAGCGTTCGGAATTCGCCGAAGATCATTGGCAGATCACCGATCGCTGGCTGGCATACATCGGTCTGCGCAACGAGCAGTTCACCAACTACAACGGTGTCGGCCAGGCCTATGCCAAGGAGCGTAACCAGCTGGATCCGCGCCTGGGCATCGTGTGGGACGTGTATGGCGACAGCACCTTGAAGGTGTACGCCAACGCCGGTCGCTATCACCTGGGTCTGCCGACCTCGGTGGCCGTCCGAGGCGCCGGTCCGTCGACCTTCCCGACCGTGTACTACAGCTTCACCGGCATCGATCCGGTCACCGGTATACCGACTGGCTTGAGCACGGGCGCGCCGTACTCCGGCCTGTTCTATGCCAATGGTGAGAATGGTGTACCGCCGGATGCCAAGACGGTGTCGGCGCAGAACCTGAAAACGTACTACCAGGACGAATACATCCTGGGTGCTGACAAGCAGCTGACCCCGGAATGGACTGTCGGCGTCAAGGCGATGTACCGCAAGCTGCGCAGCCTGATCGACGACGATTGCGATTCGCGTCCGCTGATCGCCTGGGGCGATGCAAACGGCCTGGGTCAGCAGGTCCGTGACGGTATCGCGCGTAGTACCGGTTGCTGGCTGTACAACCCGGGTGTGGCCAACACCTTTACGCTGTCGCCGGCTGCCGGCCAGTATCTGAGCGTGCCGCTCACAGCTGCCCAGATCGGCGAGCCGAAGGCCAAGCGTTCGTACTATATGCTCGACCTCTACGCGGAACATCAGTTCAGCGAAAAGTGGTACGGCCGCATCGAGTACACCTTCTCGCGCAGCTACGGTAACTCGGAAGGTCAGCTCGACTCCGATATCGTGCAGGCCGACGTGTCCACCACGGAAAGCTGGGATTCGCCTGAGCTGATGGAGAACACCAACGGTCCGTTGGCGAACGACCAGAAGCACCAGTTGCGCATCCTGGGCACGTACAAGCCGACTGAGGAGTGGAGTTTCTCGACCGTAACGCGTATTGCCTCGGGCTACCCGATCAGCTGTATCGGTGCACGCCCGCAGGCCTTCGGTGGCGACGCCGTGGGCTACGGCGCGGCATACTTCTACTGCAATGGCCAGCCCGCTCCTCGCGGTTCCTATGGTCGTACGCCGTGGACGTACACGATCGACGTGAGCGCGGCATGGCAGCCGGCCTTCTTCGATCATAAGGTCACCCTGTCTGCCGACGTATTCAACCTGCTCGGCAAGCAGCGCGTCACGCAGTACTTCGAATCCTGCGAAAATGCTTCGGGCGTGACCAGCATCGACTGCTTCCGTCCGCGTTCGTACCAGGATCCGCGTTACGTCCGCCTCGGCGCGCGTTACGACTTTAGCCTGTAAAGCGTTCGACATCGCAGCCACCTGGAACGGTGGCTGCGATGGGCACTCCCCAAACCTTGGCCGCCGGACCTCCGGCGGCCTTTTCTTTGGAGAAAGTCTTTACTTACTGACTGTTTCAGATCTCGCCAGCGTCGTCCTCGAAACGCAGATGCTTGACGCTGCGTCCGTTGCGACGAACCAGCTTGAGCGCCTCGATGCCGATGCGGATGTGCGACTCGACGAAGTTGGCCGTTACGCTCCGATCGCTGAGTTCGGTCTTGACCCCTTCGGGAATCATCGGCTGGTCCGAGACCAGCAGCAGCGCACCGCAGGGAATGCTATTGGCGAAGCCGGCGGCAAAGATCGTTGCCGTTTCCATGTCGATAGCCATCGAACGGGTGCGGCGCAGATACGCCTTGAACGCGTCGTCGTGCTCCCAGACCCGGCGGTTGGTGGTGTAGACGGTACCTGTCCAATAGTCGTGGCCGAGATCGCGGATCATGGTCGAAACGGCGCGTTGCAATTGGAAGGCCGGCAGCGCCGGCACCTCAGGCAACAGGTAGTCGTTGGACGTACCTTCGCCGCGGATCGCCGCGATCGGCAGCACCAGGTCGCCGATCTGGTTTTTCTTTTTCAGACCGCCGCATTTGCCGAGAAACAACGCGGCCTGCGGCTTGACTGCGCCAAGCAGGTCCATCACGGTCGCGGCGTTCGGGCTGCCCATGCCGAAATTGATCAAGGTGATGCCGTCGGCCGTGGCATTGGGCATGGGCCGGTCCCGACCTTGCACTTCCACTCCATGCCACTGCGCAAACAGATCCACGTAGTGGCCGAAGTTGGTCAAGAGAATGTGCTGGCCGAACTGGTCCAGCGACGTGCCGGTATAACGCGGCAGCCAGTTGCTGACGATGTCCTGTTTGCTTTTCATAGGCCCTTTCAGGGTCGGGCACGGTCCCCCTGCGGGAGCGCGCATTACCGGTGACGCCACACCGGCGATAAGCCACTTGTGCCTGCCATCATAACCGTCGGGAGCGACCCAGCCCAAGCGCCCGTCACAGCCCCTGCAACAAGTCGGCAATAATCTCGCCACGTGTTATGTTCCGCCACAAAACGGGAGGGGACGACCGATGCGCATGGGCTTGGCGATCGATGCATCCTGCGATCTGCCGCAGGCGTTTCTCGAAGAGCACGACATCACTGTCATGCCGATCACGGTACGGATCGACGACAAGGTGTTCATGGACGACCGCAACCCGGCCGAGCAGGCGCGATTCCTGCAGCAGAAGTTAGGCAGCCGTGGCCATTCGGCCGAAACCGAACCTTGCTCGGTCGAGGAAGTGCAACGGCTGTTTCTGGACAAGCTGGTACTCGAACGCGACTGCGTGTTTTGCCTGACCATTACCGCCACGCGCAGCCCGATCAACGAGCACGTAATCAAAGCCAGCTTCGCGGTACTGAAGCATTACCGCGAAGTACGCGAAAAAGCCGGGCTCACCGGACCGTTCCTGATGCGGGTCATCGATACGCGCAATCTGTTCGTCGGCACCGCACCGACCATTGTCGAGGCCACGCGCCTGATTGACGCCGGAGAAACCCCGGCGGCCATCCGCGAACGCCTGACGCATATCGCCAATAACTCCTATGGCTACATGCTGCCGCGCGACCTTTATTACCTGCGCGCGCGGGCCAAGAAGAAGGGCGACCGCAGCGTCGGACTCGTCAGCGCAGTGCTCGGCTCAGCGCTGGATATCAAGCCCCTGATCCGGGCTTATCGCGGCGACACGACCCCGGTCGGCAAGGTGCGCGGCTTCGAGCACGGCGCCGAAACGCTCTTCAACTATGCTGCCCAACGCGTGCATGCGGGCCTGCTGGTGCCCGCGGTCAGCCTGAGCTTCGGCGGCGACCCGGCGGAGCTGGCCAAGTTGCCCGGCTATGACGTCCTCAAGGCAGCTTGCGAAGCATGCGGTGTCGCATTGATGGAGTCGCCCATGAGCATCACGGGCATGGTCAATGTCGGTGAAGGAGCGGTGGCGCTCGGGTTCGCCGCCGAGGAACACGTCGCGGAGTTCTGATGCGCGGGCTTGGATGGTTACTGTTATTGCTTCTGCCGGGAACCGCACTCGCTGGCGCAGCCTACAAATGCACTGCGCCCAACGGGGCGATCAGCTACCAGGATGCGCCTTGCGCGAAAGGCCTGAAGCAGGAGCGACTGGACCTGAGCGACGACACCGGCCCGCCTCCCGAGGTCCAGCCGACTGCGCCGCCGCCGACTGCGGCAAGCCCCCCTGAACCGCCCAGCCCACCTCCCGCGCCCGGTGCCCCGCTGCCGACCATGTTCGCCTGCATCAAGGCTACCGACGGCAAGAGCTACCTCAGCGAGAACGGCGATCCGCAGCCTTATCTGGCGCCGTTCGGCGTGCTCGGCGCGGCGCCGCGCCCGCTATCGCAGGTCTATGGTCCGGGCGGTGGAGGCGGCGCATCGGCGCCCGAGTTGCACCGGGGCAAGATCGACCCCAACCTGGTCGGCAACAACTTCGTGTGGGTGCAAGATCGTTGCCGCCAGTTGAGCTACGGCGAAACCTGCCAGGCCTTGCGCGACGCATACGACGATGTCGAACGTAAATTGCGCCGGGCGTTCAAGAGCGACCGGCCACCCTTGGAACGAAGAGAGCGGCAGTTGCTTGGGCAGTTGGGGAATTGCAACGGATAAGCACAGCCCTGGCTTCTCGGCGAGCGCGAATTTTTTGTGGCGCCTGTCGCGACTGAAGGGAACCTCGAAAAACTTGCTTTCTGTGGGAGCGACTGTAGTCGCGACAATCGTGCCTCACCGCAAGTCCTTGTCGCGACTGAAGTCGCTCCCACAACGATAGGATCCGCTTTCGCTATATTCGGGCGACCGCGAGGTTTTTAGAGGTTCCCTGAAGTCGCTCCACACAAGTAGGCCAGGCACCGCCTAGTGTTGTGGGAGCGACTTCAGTCGCGACAGGCGTACCTCACGGTAAGGTCTTAGGAATGGGTGCTCACTCCAGGCGCAAATTTCGTCACCACGCTGAAACCTCAACAGCAGCAACCGCTTGCGAACCCTATCCACAGACCTATCCATCTCCTATCCACACAGGCTGTGGATAACCAACCTCATGCTTGCGCAAAGACTTTCTTGAGCAATACCAGCGCATTGCGCACTGCCGGCCCGCCCGCATAGAAAGTCAGCTGCAACACCGTCTCCACGAGTTGCTCCTTGCTTGCTCCCACCTTTAATGCCGCTTCTGCATGCGCCTGCAATTGCGGCGTCGCATAGCCGAGCGTCACGCAGGAAGCGACCAGGACGAGCTCACGCGTGACCAGGTCCAGCCCGGGGCGCGCCATGATCCCGCCGATCGCCCAATCGATCGTCATATCGGCAAAGTCCGGACACACATCGCGCAGCTCCTCGACCATGGCCTCGCCGGCATGACCGCCATGAAGCTGTTCGAGCAAGGCAAGGCCACGGTCGCGCAAGGAAACGGTGGCATCGATGTTGGACATGGCGGGTTCCTTAGGAATGAAGGTGGCGGCAAGTGTGTTAAGCGCCTCTTATTTGATAAAGTCACCTCCAGTGCTTTTATTTAAAACCTCAGGTACGTAATGATGGACCGCCTCACCAGCATGGCCGTCTTCGTCCATACCGCAGAAAAGCGCAGCTTCACCGCTACCGCCGAGCAGTTCGGGATGTCGCCGACCATGGTGGGCAAGCACATTCGCTTTCTGGAAGAGCGCGTCGGCGCACGATTGCTCCAGCGCACCACACGGCGCCAATCGCTGACCGAAGCCGGCCAGCTCTACTACGAGCGTTGCAGGCAATTGCTTGCCGATGCCGAAGCGGCCGATGCCTGCATCCACGCCCTGCGTGCCACACCGCGCGGCGTGCTGCGCATCCATGCGCCCGTATCGTTCGGCAGTCAGCGCCTGGCGCCTGCCCTGGCCGATTTTCTCAAGCGCTACGCCGACGTCGAAGTCGATCTTGCGCTAGGCGATCGTGTCATCGACTTGATCGAGGAAGGCTACGAAGCGGCGATTCGTATCGGCCCGCTGGCCGACTCGGGCCTGATCGCCGTGCCTTTGCAACCGTATCGCATGTGGCTGTGCGCATCGCCAGACTATCTCGCACGTGCCGGAATACCGCGCGAGCCGGGGGAACTTGCGCGGCACGAATGCCTCGGCTTCGCCTATTGGCACACGAAGCACAGCTGGCGCCTGCGCCATGACGGCCACAATGAAGACGTCCCGGTCCATGGCCGCTTCGTCGCCAACAATGGCCAGGCGCTTCGCGGCGCCGCCCTGGCTGGCTTGGGCATCATCATGCAGCCCGAGGTCCTGCTCGCCGACGATGTCGCCGCAGGACGCCTGACGCGCGTCCTGCCAGCATGCGAGCCACCGTCGCGACCGATGCACCTGATCTATCCGGCCGACCGCCGCCCCACCGCCAAGCTGAGGTGCTTTATCGACTTTGTCGTTGAGACCTTCGGGCCAGTTCAGAACCCGTAATTGAGGAAACCGCCATCGACGGCAAGCACTTGGCCGGTGATGTAGCTGGCAGCCGGCAAGCAGAGGAAAGCGATGGCTGCGGCGACCTCTTCCGGTTCGCCGATGCGCCGCAGCGGCGTGCGGTCCAGCACTTCGTCCAGGTAATCCTCGTCGGCCAAGGCAGGCTCCGACCGCTGGGTGCGGATGTACCAAGGCGCCACGGCGTTGACGCGAATGCCGTCGACCGCCCATTCCACCGCAAGATTGCGCGTGAGTTGATGCAGCGCCGCCTTGGTCATGCCATAAGGCGAACCGGTACGTACATGGGTGATGCCCGATACCGAGCCCACATTCACGATAGCCGCATTGGCATGCTGCACTAATTGCGGATGCGCCAGACGGCACATCTCGAAAGCCGAAAACAGGTTCAGCTCGAACAGCTCGCGATAGGTCTGGCTGTCGTAGTTGAGCGTGGCATCGGGCCGGTTGCCGCCGGCGTTGTTGACCAGCAGCGACAACGGCGCACCGAGATCGGCGATCCAGTCGAAAACCGCCATGCGATCCTCGTGATCGCCGATATCGGCACCGAAGGCGAGCACATCGATATGCTCGAAATCGTCCGCCAGATCCACGCGGACCTGTTCGAGCTGATCCTCATCACGCGCGACCAGCAGGAGGTTGGCGCCCAGCGCTGCCAGTTCACGCGCCGTGGCGTAGCCAATTCCCTTGCTTGCGCCGGTAATCAGCGCGGTATGGCCTTGCAGTTGCCATGCATCGATGCGGTTGTTCATAGCCGTAGCTTAAGGCCAGTTCATGCGATTTGCGTAGTCCGCGTTAACAACCCCAACGCCTCCGCTTGCGCGCCGCGACCGCAGAGCGGGACACTGTATCTTCTGCCGCCCTCGAGGATGCAACGTTCATGAAACAGTTCGCTGTGTTGCTGTGCATGCTCGCCCTGACTGCCTGCTCGGGCAAACCGCCGCAACCGCAAGCCGCCGATGCCCCGGCGGCACGCACGACCACACCATGGGACGGCATGAAGAAAGCCGAACAGAAAGCCAAGGACGTGCAGAAGCTCAGCGACCAGCAAGCCGAGCGCGAGCAAAAAGCGCTGGACGCGGCCGGCCAATGAACCAGCTGTCGATCGCGCCGGCTGCGCCGCTGCTGGAAATCCGCAATGCCACTGTGCTGCGCGGCGGACGCATCCTGCTGGATTTGCCGGCGCTACGCATCGAGCAAGGCCAGCACACAGCGATCCTCGGTCCGAACGGCTCGGGTAAATCCAGCCTGGTCAAGCTGATCGCGCGCCAGATGTATCCGCTGGCACGCGAAGATGGCAACTCGCAGGTGCAGATCTATGGCCGCGAACGCTGGCGGGTAGAAGACCTGCGCAAGCTGCTCGGCATCGTTTCGCCGGCCTTGCAGCTGGACTACACCAGCGATACGCCACTGGAGGTCTTCGACGCAACGGTGTCGGCGTTTTTCGCGGCACGCGGGCTGGGTCTGGATCATCAGGTCACCCCGGCCATGCGCGAGCACGCGCTGGACGCGCTGCGCCTGATGGGCGCCGAACAGCTGATCGGTCGCGACATGGCCAGCCTCTCCACCGGCGAGGCCCGGCGCGTCCTGATTGCGCGTGCGCTGACGCATCGACCGCGCGCCTTGCTGCTGGACGAACCCTGCGCAGGACTGGACCCCGCGGCACGCCGGCATTTCCTCGAAACGCTGCGCGGCCTCGCCCGACACGGCACGACCTTGGTGCTGGTTACGCACCATATCGAGGAAATCCTGCCGGACATCGAGCGTGTGGTGATGTTGCGCGACGGCCGCCTGTTCGACGATGGCGAGAAGCGAGCAATGCTTAGCGAGGAACGGTTGGAGGCGCTATTCGATGCGCCGGTGAGCGTGGCGCGTAGCGGCGAGTATTTTTCGGCGCGGTTTTGATTGCTTTCGCTCGAAGAGCCCCCCTCACCCCGACCCTCTCCCCCGGCGAAGTGTATGGACCGGGGACATAGGTAACAGGTGTTCGGGGACATGGGTTACACCTCACGGAGGTCTCTGTGAGGTGTCTCATGCCCTGGAACACAAGGAATCTTATGTCCCTCCGCTCCGAGTTTGTGGCGCTGGCCCGAC
>NZ_DATCRY010000018.1:0-13075 GCF_036568765.1 Dyella sp.
GCATCCAGGTCGACGGCAACGACATCATCGCCGTGCGCAAGGCGATGGAGGACGCGCTCGAGCGCGCCCGCAACGGCGAGGGCGGCAGCGTGCTGGAACTGGTCACCTACCGCCTGTCGGACCACACCACCGCCGACGACGCCCGCCGCTACCGCGGCGAGCAGGAAGTGAAGGACGCCTGGGCCAAGGAGCCGATGAAGCGCCTGCGCGCGTGGCTGGTGGCCAGGAAGGTATGGGACGACGCCAAGGAAGAAGCCTGGAAGGCCGAGTGCGACGAGTGGATGGACAACGAGGTCAACGCCTACCTCGAGACCAAGACCCAGCCCGTCACCGCGATGTTCGACTACACCTTCGCCGAAGTACCGGCGGACCTCGCCAAGCAGCGCGATCTGGCCATTTCGCTTGACAAGAAGGCCCACTAAGCCATGGCACAAATCACTCTTATCGAAGCCGTCACCCAGGCGCTGGCCTACGAAATGGCGCACGACCCGAGCGTCGTGGTGCTGGGCGAGGACGTGGGTGTCAACGGCGGCGTGTTCCGCGCCACCCAGGGCCTGCAGGAAAAGTTCGGCGAGCTGCGCGTACTCGATACCCCGCTGGACGAAACGACCATTGCCGGCGTCACCGTCGGCATGGCCGCCCAAGGCATGAAACCGGTAGCCGAAGCCCAGTTCGAAGGCTTCATCTACCCGATGATGGAACAGATCGCCTGTCACGCCGCGCGCCTGCGCAACCGCACGCGCGGTCGCATCACCGTGCCGGCCGTGTGGCGCGCCCCGTGGGGCGGCGGCATTCGCGCGCCGGAGCATCACTCCGAAGCGAACGAGCACCTGTTCACCAACATTCCCGGCCTGCGCGTGGTCATGCCCTCGTCGCCGGCACGCGCCTACGGCCTGCTGCTTGCCGCGATCCGCGACCCGGATCCGGTGATGTTCTTCGAGCCTAAGCGCATCTACCGTCAGTACAAGGAAGAAGTGCCCGATGATGGCGAGGCGCTGCCGCTGGATGTGTGCTTCGTGCTGCGTGACGGTACCGACGTCACCATCGTGACCTGGGGCGCGCAGGTGAAGGAAGCCCTCGAAGCGGCCGACGCGCTCGCCGAAGAAGGCATCAGCGCCGAAGTCATCGACGTGGCCACACTCACCCCGCTGGATTTCGACACCATCGCCGAATCGGTGCAGAAGACCGGCCGCTGCGTGATCGTGCACGAAGCGCCCAAGACCGCTGGCTTCGGTGCGGAAATTGCCGCGCGCGTCGCCGAGGAGTGCCTGTACGATCTGCTGGCACCGGTCGAGCGCGTCACGGGCTACGACACGCACATACCGCTCTTCCGCCTGGAGATGAAGTACCTGCCAAGCACTGAGCGCGTGGTGGAAGCAGCCAAGCGCACGCTGGCGGCAAGCTAAGCAGCACAACAACGAAGCGTACCGGCGAAAGCCGGAATCCAGTGGAACATGCAGTGCGAAGCACACGAAACCTTCCCGCACGCTGAAAGACACTGAGCCCCGGCAAGCGCCGGGGCGACGCTCCAAGAACATCAAGTCATACCTCGAGAACCGAACTCATGGCCGACATCAAAACCTTCTACCTGCCCGACCTCGGCGAAGGCCTTCCCGACGCAACCATCGTCGAGTGGCATGTCAAGGAAGGCGACACGATCAAGCTCGACGCCCCGCTGGTGTCGATGGAAACGGCCAAGGCCGTGGTCGACGTGCCTTCGCCGTATACCGGCAAGGTCACCAAGCTGCACGGTGCAGCCGGCGACATCATCGAGACCGGTGCCGCGCTGGCCGAGTTCGAGCCCGATCCGAATGCCAAGCAGCGTGCCGAAGCCGAATCCACTGGCCATCACCATGGCCCCAAGAAGAGCGTCGGCAGCGCCGCTCCGGACCATAGCGCCAAGGTCGTCGCCTCCGACGAGGGCGGCGAGATCGATGCCGCCTCCAAGGGCACCCCTGGCCGCGAAGACGAAGGCACCGTGGTCGGCGCGATGGTCAGTGGCAATCACGTGCATGTCGAGCAAGTCAGCTCCGTCGGCGGCGTGAAGGCCGTACCGGCAGTGCGCGCGCTGGCCAAAAAGCTCAAGGTCGACCTCGCTCGCGTGCGCCCGACCGGTGCCGACGGCGTGGTCACCATGAAGGACGTCAAGGATGCCGCCGCCAACGGTTCGGCTCCGCTGGGTGCGGCTGCGGCAGCGCGTGCCGTACCGGACGATGCAGGCCGTCACCTCGCTCCGCGCCTGCCCGAGCCGGAACCGGCCCGTGGCCCAACCTCGCTGGCCGGCAAGCCGGTGCGCACCTCCTCGCCGAGCGTGCACGCCAGCGGCCAGCCGGAACAGCTCAAAGGCGTCCGCCGCAACATGGCCCGCGTGATGGCCGAGGCACATGCCAACGTCGTCCCGACCACTCTGGTGGACGACGCCGACCTGCACGCATGGATCGGCAAGCAGGACATCACCGCGCGCCTGATCCGCGCCATCGTTGCCGCCTGCAAGGCCGTACCGGCGCTCAATGCATGGTTCGACGGCAAGAACCTGACCCGCACGCTGCATCGCCACGTAGATATCGGCATCGCCGTGGACACCGAGGAAGGTCTGTTCGTACCGGCGCTGCGCAATGCCGACGTGCTCGACGGCGCCGGCATTCGTGCCGCGATCAAGCGTCTGCGCCATTCGGTGGAAGACCGCAGCATCCCGGCGTCGGAGCTGTCCGGCTATACCATCAGCCTGTCCAACTTCGGCATGTTCGCCGGCCGTTATGCAACGCCGGTGGTGGTGCCCCCGTGCGTGGCGATCATTGGCGCGGGCAAACTGAGCCACGATGTGGTCGCGGTCATGGGTGGCGTCGAAGTGCACCGCCGCATGCCAATTTCGCTCACTTTCGACCACCGCGCAGCGACCGGTGGCGAAGCTGCCCGCTTCCTGAAAGCGCTGCTGGACGATCTGGCCCAGCCGAACTGATTCGTACCGGAAGCAAGAGAAAGGCGCCGCAAGGCGCCTTTCTTGTATCAAGGCACCTACGGCCGATACTGTAAAACATTGCCGCCAGGCCGAATCGCCGTAATGCTCCGCGCAGGATAGCGCTCGCCACCTGTCTCGCGCGAAACCGTGGCGAAATTGGCCACCAATCGCGTGCCGTCGGCAAAGGTCGTTTGCTGCAACAGGCGATCGGCGGACAACCACGCAAATCCCGTCAGTGCCTGTTGCGCCAACGCGCGGTGTAACGGTTGAAAGAAACGATCCATGCGTAACATCGCCGGCAATCGCGCCTCAAGCGTGCCTTCGCTCAGGTGATAGAGCGGCGGTACGTTGTAGAGCAACTGCGTCAACTCGTTTTCGACATGCACATTGGTGAGCTTGAGATTGTCGAAGAACCAATGATGGGTCGTCAGGAGCGCATCGTGGAAGACCGTTTGATAAAGCGGCAGCCGATATAACGGGTCGAAGTGCACCGTGCGATACGGCTCTTTCATCGGCGTCTGCTTGAAGAACATCTTTGGCTCGTCGGACGGGTACCAACCGCCAAGATTGTATGGGGATGGTTTTTTCCTGGCCGTGCCTAATTCGAGCTCGGGATCGCCCCACCCCATGACCGGCGTTTGCATGCCATGTGCAAACAGATAGCCGCGCGCCGTGACCGCGTTGCCGTCCTCGGAACCGGTCGGCAGCTGCAATACCTCGGTAAGCCAACGCAAATTGGCCACGTTACCGGCGGCGTTTTGAGCCTGGGTCAATGTTGCGTCGCGACGATAGCTGTCGAAGACCATTCCCGCGCCATAGGCGTCCAGAAACCAGCTGTTGAAAGGCGCGGCCTGTCGCACCGCACGCACCCGCGCCTCAAGCAAAGGACGTACACAGCGAGGATCGGTGTAGTGCCCGGACTGCTTGAATCCTGCTTGCGGCGTGCCGTCCTGGCGGATAATGGCGCAATCTTCATACGCCTTCTTTCCCAGATGCGCCGTCGTCCAATCGAGCTTCTCGCGCTCCGGCAACGCCGTTTCGTAGGAATCGTAAGGCGCCACCAGATAGCCGGCGCGGACCGCTGCCGACACGGTCTCCGGATGCCATAACCCGCCTTCCCAACCTGCGCCGAGTCCGAGCCACAACCGCGCAAGACCGGCCTCGCGCAAGCGTTCGACCGTCGTCAGCGAGACGCCGGCACCCCACGTCGACGGATCGCCCTGCAAGGCTTGGCCAAACACAGCGGCAGCTTGGTCGCGGACCCGGGCATAGCTTTCGGCAAGCAGGCTTGCATCGGCGGGATCGTGCATCCAGCGCGAGCGCGCTTCATCCTGCAAGGCTTGATTCAATGCCGCGACAAGCGCGCGTTTTTCATAAGCGGTGGGATGAGCCGGCCATTGCTTGATCAATCTGCGCGCATCGGCATCGAAGCGGTCGCCGATCGTGCGCGCGAATGGATCGTTGCCACGCAACACCTCCAGCAAGGTCGGCCATCGCTTTACGTCCCTGGGTGAGAGCAGACCATCGCCCCACACGTAGATATGCGTGGCGCCCAGTAGCTTTTCGGCATCCGGCGTCCGTCTCAGTTTGTCAGCGATCGTTTCGAATTGACCGGTTGTCTGCAGCCACTGGCGATAACGCTTGGCACCCGCCAGGACGTCATCCGATCCGAGATGCAGCAAAAAGGTCAAAGGCGCATAGGCCTCCAGCGAGGTGAACCGATGGCTGACACCGATCGCGATACCGTCGCCGTCGGGACGGAAATGCAGCTGATTGTGGAAGGGCTCGGTCAGCAGCCAGTTGGGCGTGAATCCGTCATGCGCGTTGCTCCACAACGGCAGACTCAAGTTCTGCGTGGAATCGGCTTGCGCGAAGTGCTCGGCAAAGAAGTTTTGCCAAGTCTTGTCTCCACGGGGCACATAGCGCCCTTCGGCAAGCGGAAGCATCAAGCCGTTTCCCATCGCCACGCCAGGCTGATGCAGGAAGTCCAGGGAACCCGGTCGGGTGGCATGCACCGTCAAGGCCAGGTCCATCCCATCCAGACGGGCCTCCACACGGTAAGCACCGTCGTCCCATTGCCAACGCGCCATCGTTGCCGACGCATCTAGCTTTTCTACCCGATGCGCTGTAACACCCGACGATACAACGACGGTTTCCCGGCCGGAGGGCGCCGCTTGTATAGCAAGCGTTTGCGGGTCGATCGACACTCTCCATTGCGCGTTTTCCAGGGCAACCTCGGCCCATGCGGGACAGGCGAGTGCCGCAAGCGAAGTCAACGTAAATCGAGCGATAAAACGAAACATGTGTGTCCTTTCCATGGAACGTCAAAGCATGGCCACGCCGCCACACCTGGATATCATCCGTGTCGCGTGAGACCGCCGATATAGCGTTAGTCCTAGAAGCGCTGTCGTTAAACCGACATCCGTGGACTTTTGGGCTTGATGAAAGTTCTACACCCTCGGCTTTATAGTCGGGCGGCACCCGCGGGAGATCGCCATGCACCATAGCCGCTTGAGCACGCTTGTGATCGATTGCCAGACTGGCGACCTTAGCGACGCCGTCGAATTCTGGAGCCTGGCTCTGGGCAAGAACGTGGAAAGCTACGATGAGGACGGCGACGGCAAATACGCCAGGCTTCATACCGAGAATGACGAGCCCGTTGTCCTGCTGCAGAAGGTTACCCACGATAGCCGTGTGCATCTGGACATCGAGACCGACGATATCGAAGCGGAAGCCGACCGGCTGGAGCGTCTGGGCGCCAAGCGCGTCAACAAGGTGCAAGACCGCTGGTGGGTCATGGAGGCGCCCAGCGGACACCGCTTCTGTGTAGTCCGTCAGCAGCGCAAACCTTTCGGACCTCACCTCAACACATGGACTTGAGCGATACTTCCATCGTCTATTCGCGGAGTTCGTCATCATGCGTATCCTGGTCGTTGGCGCCGGTGCCATCGGTGGCTATTTCGGTGGGCGGTTGCTCGAAAACGGTCAGGACGTCACCTTTCTGGTACGTCCTGCGCGCGCGGCAAAGCTGGCCGCCGATGGCCTGACGCTTCGCAGCAGCTTGGGCGACTTTCACCGCGATGCGCCGGCGACGCTTACCGCCGCGACGCTCGACCGGCATTACGACCTGATTCTGCTCAGTTGCAAGGCATATGACCTGGATCGGGCTATCGCCGATATCGCGCCGGCGGTCGGTCCGGAGACGACGATCCTGCCGCTGCTCAATGGCATGCAGCATATGGATCGGCTCGACGAGCGTTTCGGCGCGGACCGCGTGCTCGGCGGGCAATGCGTCATCGCCGCAACAGTCGATGCCGACGGCGTGGTGCGCCATCTCAATACCTCGCACAGCCTGACCTACGGCGAACGCGATGGCAGTGAGTCGGCACGCATTGCATCGATCCGCAGTGCCATGGCCGGTGCCAAGTTCGAACCGCGCGCCAGCAACAACATCCTGCAGGACATGTGGGATAAATGGGTATTCCTGACCACGCTCGCCGGCATGACCTGCCTGATGCGCGCATCGGTCGGAGACATCATGCGGGCGCCCGGCGGCAAGGAGACCACGCTCGCGTTGCTGGAAACCTGTCGGAGCGTTGCCGGACATGCCGGTCATCCGCCGCACGATGCCGTACTGGCCCGAGCTCGTGCAACGTTGACCGAAGGAGGTTCATCGCTGACCGCATCCATGCTGCGCGACCTGGAAGGCGGAAAGGCCGTCGAGGCGGATCATGTGGTCGGAGACATGCTGGCGCGTGTCGCGCCGGGTGTGGATGCCGCGGTGTTGCGGGCGGCTTATGCGCATTTGAAGGCGTACGAAATTCGGCGAGGCTGAGAGCCCCTCACTCCGCCCCTCTCCCCCGGCGAAGCCAAAAGAGCGAACAGGTTACGCAAGCGCGAAGTATTGAGACTTACCTCAGTCAGGCTCCCTCTCTCTCCTGGCTTCGCCCGGGGAGAGAGCCGGGGTCAGGGGCAGCCCTACGTCAGCGTCGCCGCCAGATCATCGCGCGCAGGATCGCACCTGCCACCAGCACGCCCACACAGGCCCCATACCCATAAAGCGCCGGCAGCACCTGTTGCCAGATCGCGCCGCTCGATGGCCCGAACTGACCGACCTGCGGCACGCGCACGGTATCGAAGCCCAGCAACGCACACCCGACCGCGGCACTGGCGGCAAGCAACAAGACCAGTGCATCCAGGCTACGCCGCCCTGCCGTACGCGGCAGGCTCTTGGGATAAGCCCAATAGACCCAGCCAAGAATCAATAGCCAGGGTGCGAGCAATAAAATGGCGAGAAAACGCATCGATTCCCCCTGAAACGTCGTGCCCGCCGGTCACGTCACTCCTGCGCGGCGAGCTGATCCAAGGCTTCGCGCAAGCGCAACAGAGCCTCATCGCGTGCCGGTTCGTCGCCGTACTCGGGCGTGTCGCCAATATGCTCGCCATCGACTTCCAAAGCCATGCCAAGCTGACGCACCTGCCAGACGGCGCCGGCCGAGCCCAGGCTCTTCAAGCGCTTCTGCGTCACACCGGCCGACTTCGGGTCGGCAAACGAACGGGATAGCAACAGCTCTTCGCCATCGGCGGAGAACAGGCGGAAACGGAAGCTACCACTGTCGTCGCGGAAACTGACCAGACGCGGCAATTTGCCCTGCTTGCCCTCAGGTTTGTTTTTGTCGGCTGCCGGTGCCAACGCCGCGCCGGAACGCAGACCGATCGTGTCGCGCAGCCGCGCGATCAGGGGAGCGGCCACCGCGCGCGCCTTCCGCGCGCCTTCCTGCAGAATGTCCTCGATGACCTGCGGCTTGGCGATCAGCTCGTCATAGCGTTCGCGCATCGGTGCCACGTCGGCTTCGATACGCTCGTACATGACCTGCTTGGCTTCGCCCCAGCCGATGCCATCCTCAAGCGCCTTGCGAAACGCGGCGGTTTCCGGTTCGCTCGCAAATGCGCTGAAAATGGTCAACAGCGACGTGCTCCCCGGATCCTTCGGTTCGCCAGGCAATCGCGAATCGGTGACGATACGCATGATCGTCTCGCGCAGATGCTTGGCGCCGCCAGCGAACAGTGGAATGGTGTTGTCGTAGCTCTTGGACATCTTGCGGCCATCCAGGCCGGGAAGCGTGGCGACCTGTTCTTCGATGGCCACCTCCGGCAACACGAAGAAATCGCCGCCGTAAATGTGATTGAAGCGCTGTGCGATATCGCGTGCCATTTCGATATGCTGAATCTGGTCGCGACCGACCGGCACCTGGTTCGCGTTGAACGCAAGGATATCGGCGGCCATCAGCACCGGGTACATGTACAGACCCGCCGTCACACCCGCATCGGCGTCTTCGCCGGCCTCCACATTCTTGTCCACCGCCGCCTTGTAAGCATGCGCGCGATTGAGCAGACCCTTCGCTGTGACGCAAGTCAGGAACCAGGTCAGCTCGGGAATCTCGGGAATATCGGACTGGCGGTAGAACGTCACACGCGACGGATCGAGGCCGGCGGCCAGCCATGTCGCGGCGATTTCCAGGCGCGAGCGTTCGATCCTCTGCGGATCGTCGCTCTTGATCAGCGCGTGGTAGTCCGCCATGAAAAAGAACGCATCCACGTCGGCGCGGCGGCTGGCCGCGATAGCCGGCCTGATGGCGCCAACGTAGTTGCCCAGATGCGGGGTGCCGGTGGTGGTAATACCTGTAAGGACGCGAGTCTGCATGAGCGATGGGTGGCTTTACGAGTAATGGCGGATAAGCGTGGATTTGCCGAACAGCGATTCGACCAAGTCTACGGCCAATTTCGCCGTCTGGTTTCGCTTATCGAAAGCCGGGTTCAGTTCGACGATATCCAGCGAACCCAGGCGTCCGGTATCGGCGATCATTTCCATGCACAACTGCGCTTCGCGGTAGTTCGGCCCACCGCGCACCGTGGTGCCCACACCCGGCGCGATCGAAGGATCGAGAAAATCGACATCGAAGCTGACGTGCAGATGGGTATTCTCGTCGACATCGGCCAGTGCTTCTTCCATCGTACGCTTCATGCCGACTTCATCGATATGACGCATATCGAAGATCCCGACGTTTGCCTCGCGCACCAACCGCTTTTCGCCCTCATCGACCGAGCGGATACCGATCTGGCGGAAGGTTTCGGGTGTGGTTGCCGGCACATGCCCGCTGAGTTCGATCAGCTCACGCGGCCCCGTGCCGCACAAGCAGGCTACAGGCATGCCGTGGATATTGCCCGAGGGGGTAACCTCGGCGGTGTTGAAATCGGCATGCGCATCGAGCCAGAGCACGCGCAGGCGTTTGCCCTGCGCCCGGCAGTGGCGTGCCACGGCGCTGATGGAACCGATCGCCAGGCAATGATCGCCACCGAGTACGATCGGCAGACGGTGCTCGCCCAAGGCGGCCGATACAGCCTCGAATACCGCCCGGTTCCAGGCGACGACCTCCGGCAAGTGGCGGTAGCCACCGATCGGCGGCTGCCAGGGATTGAGCGGCCCTTGCAGATTGCCGCGATCGATCACATCCAGTCCGCGCCGGCCGAGCTTCTCAGCCAGGTTGGCTACGCGCAGGGCCTCCGGGCCCATCGACGCGCCACGATGACCTGCACCGATATCGGTCGGTGCGCCAATCAACGAAATTGCCTGATGCTTACCCATGCTTCCTCAATACGTCACGCTAGGCGACCGGGATGACCCTCCCAAGTTTACAGGAAGCCCGTTATACCTTTGAAATTGGGGAGTTAGAGGCCGAACCTGTCAATCCAGGCTACTTTTCCGCCACGTTGGCCCAGCAGTTCGCCTTCCGTCCGCCACCAGGCATCCGCGGCGGCCCAGCCCTGCTCATGCAACTGGCGCAGACGATGTTGACGCGTATCCTGCGTACCTAACGCGTCGGCTGGCGCCACGACGTGCAGCTCCAGTCGCTTCAGGTGCTTTTCTTCCGACGAGAGCCAGAGCCTCGAATCGATCCGGTGCCAGGCGCTCGCCAGATCGCGCAGCTCACGCCAGAACGCCGCACCGAACGCCTGCTGCACGGAGATGTCGATCATATCGCGCGGTCGTTGCGGCGCTGCCGATAGGCGCAGCGGTTGCACCAGCACGCACAAAATGTCGTCGCCGGGCAAACCGAGCAGCGGCTCCAGCGTCGGGTTACCGGCGAAACCACCGTCCCAATATCCCTCGCCATCGATCTCGATCAACGGATGCCAGGGCGGCAGGCAGGCCGAGGCAAGCAAGGCATCGTGAGTGAGCCGATCGCCGTGGAATACCGTCAACGCGGCATCGCGCACACGTGTTGCCGCCACATACAACGCGATCGGTGAGCGGCGCAGCGACTCGATATCGAAAGTACCCTCCACGATCGGACGCAGTGCGTTGAAAGCCTGCGGCGATGCGCCGGGTGTCAGCCACGATGCATCGTGCAGCGCTTGCATGCCGGCGGCGAACCACTGATGCATGGCGCTCTGACGCGACACCGCATCCCAGAACTGCGCGAGCAAATCACGTGCGCCAGCGGCACCACCGCGCATCCAACCCTGTGCTAGGGCCGCGCCATTCATCGCACCGCTGCTGGTGCCGGATACTGCACTGACCGCAATGCCGGGGATCGTCAGCAGGCGATCGAGTACGCCCCATGTGAACGCACCGTGTGCGCCGCCGCCTTGCAGCGCCAGCTTGAGTGACATGCCCGTGGGAAATGCCTGCACCATGAGACGATCTTTCCTGTAGCGATAACGGCCGTCAATTCGCCAGGCTTGCGCCGGACTGTCGTAATTTCATGCATCGCGACCGCGTCCGCAAATTCGAACATTTCTTGTCGGAATTCACGTCATTGCAATGGCGACTCCGTAACGTCCTGGTTTCCTTTCAACCAGCTGGGGAACAACATGCATATGCGTCAGTGGCTGTTTGCGGTCAGCTTTCTCGTGTCCGGCGCCTGCTTTGCAGGTACTGCTTGTCCGAACTTTTTCGTCAGCGGCAGCAATCCGAGCATCGATGCGTCACTGACGCCGCGCACCACCGAGGTATGCCACACCGAATATGTGTTACTGGCGTCGGGCGTCACCAAGGACCCGGTGTATTCCGCCCAGCACCTGACCGCGGCACAAGTGGCCGGCGCCGACTCGATCAGTCGCACCGGTTCGTTCCATCAGGAAACCGGCATCCCCACCGCCGACCGCTCGCAGGATTCGGACTACACCAATAGCGGTTACGACCGTGGTCACATGACACCCGCCGGTGACGAATCGACCATCGATTCGGAGAAGGAATCGTTCTCCATGGCCAACGTCGTGCCGCAGGATCACAAGCTCAACACCGGCGAGTGGGCGAAGATCGAAGCGCAGGTGCGCAATCTTGCCACCCAGCTGGGCGAAGTCTATGTCGTGACTGGCCCCGCTTTCGATCCGGACAACATTCCGACCATCGGCAAGGACAAGGTCGCCGTGCCGGAATACACCTGGAAGGCCGTCTACGAGCCGGGCAAGGGCGCGGCCGCTTATCTGTGCGTCAACGATGACTCGATTACCTGCGACGTAGTCTCGCTCAACGACATCAAGACCCTGGCCGGCGTGGATCCGTTCCCGGCTCTCAGCAGCTCGATGCACAGCAACCCGATCGGCTTGCCGCTGCCCTGAAGCGGCAGTCGTGCGATGAAAAAAGCCCGCGAATTAGCGGGCTTTTTTGTGATCGAAGAGCTGCCCCTCACCCCGGCTCTCTCCCAGCCAACGCAAGTGCAAAATATTGATGTTCGCCTCAGCCAGGCTCCCTCTCCCCTGGCTCGCCGGGGGAGAGGGTCGGGGTAAGGGGCAACCTCGCACATATAAGCCACACAACGCTTTTCGCGATTTCCTGAGGTGACCATCGGCACCGGCGACACAAGCAACACCGGCCTAACATGTCCGCTTCGGGCAAACAGCCGGAGGCTTCGACCGCATGACTGCCATTCGCTACTTCACACCAACCGCAGCCGATGCCATCTCGCTGCGCGCCATGGCGCGCGAAGCTTTCGCCGATACCTTTGCGCACCTCTACGACGAAGCACCATTCGCGCATTTCCTCGATCGGTCGTATGGACCGGGCGGTTCCATGGAGTGCGATCTCGATAACCCTGCTGTCCGCTGGCTCATTGCCGCAACCGACGAAAAGACGATCGGATACGCCAAACTCTCACCGCTACGTGCGCCGGCACCCGAGCCACAACCCGGTGCCCTGGAACTGCAGCAGATCTACATCCTGCGTGCGTGGCACGGGCAAGGTATCGCCGATCGGCTGATGACGTGGGCACTGAACGACGCGCGCGAACAAGGCGCCCCGGAAATCTACTTGACCGTCTTCGATCATAACCAGCGAGCCAAGCGCTTCTACTCGCGTTACGGCTTTGCCGAAGTGGGCCGCTGCACGTTCACCCTGGGCGATCGCATCGACGATGACCGGGTGTGGCGAAAGAGCTTGTAGCCCACAAAAAAAGCCCGCGTTTTCGCGGGCTTTCTCTTTTTCTGGTGCCGACAGTCTGACTCGAACAGACGACCTACCGCTTACAAGGCGGTTGCTCTACCAACTGAGCTATGCCGGCATGGGCTGGGTAGTTTACTAGGTTCTGGCAAAGATCAGAAACCGGATCAAAAACAGCCGGTACTGTGCGAGCCCAGGCCCTGGACACGCACGCGGCTGCGCCAGTCGAAGTGCGCGTTATCCGCCACCGCCAGATCCAGCCAGTATTCGGGCACGGTCTCCGTACGCTCGCTCATCTGGGCGGGGAAGCCCGCCGCGACAATCTCATCGCGACGCTTGCGCGCATTGGCCGGATCCTTGAATAGCCCCAGGGAAACCGTATTGGGCTGATCCCCCGCACCGACCACGAAATAATCCTTGATATTGGCTGCGCTCAATCGACGTGCCTGTGCCAGCGCCTGATCCCGGCTGGAGCTCGCCGGCAGATAGACCCACCAGCCGCGCGATTGCGTCGTCTGCTCCTGGCGCGAGCGCATACGCACGGCCTGCGTGCTCAAGGCGGTTCGTGCATTGCGCATATCCAGCGGCGTGGCGAATGGACCGATGGCGATGCAGGTATAGACGTGCGAGTTGGCATTGGGGCGCACGGCGGGCGCGCTCTCGGCAACGGCAGG